>NZ_BBTF01000021.1:0-65687 GCF_000876115.1 Acinetobacter sp. NBRC 110496 | reverse complement strand
GTGTCCACTTTCCTTTTGATATATTAGGTTCATTTGTTATTGCTTTTATACTTGTATTAATTATGAATCTGGTTTTCAAAGAGTTTATTTTAAAATTCAGGAAACCCATTTCTATATCCCTAGCTAAATAAAGTTATTTAAGCAGAGGTAGAGATTGAAGAGTCGATTTTAGATATTACTTATAATTGAATATAACACCAAAACCTGTGCAACTATGTAAAATGCACAGGTTTATCTATTTTTAGAGCAGTGGAATAATAACCAGATGCATTAAGAGTCCTCAGATTTAGCAGTTAATTGCCCTTCAGCTGTTAGTTGATCGGCCATTTCTTTGGTTTTTCTTAAGCCTGGCATACGGTATTCGGTATGGCCATAGTCTTTGATGGATTTCCAACGACCACCCCATGTTAAGCCAACAGATTCAGCAACTTGTCCGTAAAGTTCATAACCCCGCATTGCCCATGGATCACGTTCAGAGATAACCACTTTACCATTCCGTTTAAAGGCAACATCTGCGGCTAAGCCAAATTGATGATAACTTTGATAGCCTTTGGCACGTGTTGTGTTCGGGTTACCCGCTAACATATTTTGGCGATTTGGACTGCGATAGCCTTCAAGTAAAACCAGTTCATAACCATGCTGCTCTTTCATAATTTTGAACACCATGAGCAAGCGCTGTTTATAACGTGGATTAATTTTATCCCATTTACGATCAACCAAAGACGAATCTAAACTGCCATGCGAATGAGTCAGTGGAATTTCAATCTGAGACGCATCAATACTTGGATCAGTTGGGTGTTGCGCCTGATAAGCTTGTTCAAGACGAGTGGCTTCCACAATTGCATCTTGAATAAGGGTTTCATCTACTTCTGGTGGTGGGCTTAACATTTCACCATTGAGTAGGGTATAAATTTGTGGATCTGTTTCTTTTAGGTATTCTGCCTCTATACGTGTGGAGTTGATCGGACGTGTAAAAGCAAAAATGAGGATACTTGCAAATAAAAAGAAACCCGCAACTAAAATCCACCATTGTTGCAAATGCCAATGTGATTGCAGTCTGTCTGGTGAAGCTGCTTGGTGCATATTTTCCGCAAACTGCATGGCATTTACGATTTTCTTTTTGCTACTTGGCAATAAGGATTGCAGGAACTGTTTGGATTTATAACGCAACTCATGAGACATGAGCAGTGTTAATCCGATCGCAACCGCGATGAAGCAGAAAAAGATAAACCAGATCATGTGTTATTTCAGTTCATTCACAGCAAATGGTTTCTGAGTGACTTTGATTTGCACTGTTGCATCAGGTGCTTCGGCTTGAGGTTCTACCGTTTTTGGAGACGCTGCTTTGGCTGGCTGAGATGCGGGTTTAACAACTTTATTGGTCATCGGTAGTTCATTTTTAGTTGCTACAGGTTTTGCAGGTGCTGACGGCTGGACTGCTTTGCTATTCGGTTCATTCGCAAAAGGTGAAATTTGTTGTCCAGTACGGACAGGCGCAGTGGGTGGAGGCGTGCGCTGGAAAAATTTATTTAAATCATTACTGCCTGGCTGAGCAAACCCATTGTCTTCTGCTGATTCGGCTGTTTCATGATGAACAGGCATGGGTTCTTCAGAACTATGAGATGGCACTTTTGCATGAGGTTGGATATTTGTATTTTCGTCCACGGTCTGTTCTTGTTCCAGTGGTACTGCTTCAGCTGTATTTGAGTCCGTAACAAATAGAAAGAAAATCAGCGAGGTAAAAATAATCCCTGAAAGAAATCCAATCAGTAAATAAATTACAGGAGATAAGGTTTTTTTCTTATTGGTCTGTAATATGCGTAAAGAAGTTGTTCTTTCCTGAGTCATACGTTATCAACTAAGGTAAATGGATGGTGATATGTGCTTCTTCAGCAGGTGCTGAAATCACATTTTGATAAGGGTTTAGGGCATTGTGATTCTGCTTGGACAGCATGAATTTCAAGCCTGCAAAAGTCAGGGCAGCAAAGATTAATAAAAAGATCAAAATCCAGAAAAATGGCAACTCGTGATGGATAATATGTTTGATATGATCAGGGATCGCTGCGAATGGCGAGAATGCTGCTTTTTTCCCTTTGAGGTAATCTATTTCATCGCCCACGCGTGCAACCAAATGGTTTAAACTTTCCACTGATTCCAGGCGATATTTTCCCTGAAATCCAAGTAGCAAGCAGTAGTGAAATACTTCAAGTGACGCTAAGCGTTCTTTACCGCGACTACGGAGTTGCTCCAAGATTTCAAAAAAACGATAACCAGCCAATTGGGAGCCAAATAAGCTTAATTGCAGTGGACTGATCAGCCAGGAATTTTGCAAATTAAAATAAGCAGCATCTTGTTGTGTGGCAATAGTTTCATCAATCAGGGCACAAAAAGCATATTTGGCATCATGAATATCGTCAGCAGAAAATTGTAAACGCTTAGCCTGCTGCTCAAAACGGTTGAGTAAGTCAACAATCTTTTCGCGAAAATCACTTGGATTTGTCGGGATATAACGATTGCGAAGTAAAAAAACCAGATAGAACCCATCATGTAAGAGGTCAATCAAGTTGGTTGCTTGCGCTTTATTCTGTGGTTGATCAGCGGTAGGTAAACCTGAACCAATTTTTCCATCATCAAATAAAGAGGGGATGCCAGTGGGTTGAGTCATTGTTGTTCTCTTAACTATTCATTACCGCAATGAGTTCAATACTTATATCTTGGAATCCAGCAGGTACATAAACACAGATGGACTCTGACTCAAGCATACGTTGATAGAGTTCGTGATGCGGCTCGATTTCAAAATAGCTGACACCAGAACGTACAGGAATTGCAGTAGGTACTTGCATTAAATGATGGAGTGGAACAGCAGGAAGCGCAGCAATGACACGCTGTTCTACATCAATGGTACTACCCACTTTGAAACGCAAAGGTACAATTTGAATCAGTTCATGGGTTTGCATCATACTGCTCGACACAGCAATATAAAGACGCGTATCACGGGTAATTTTGTCTGACTCAAGACTGCCCACCCAATAGGATGGTCGCGTTTCTTTCAAGGCGATACTGAAGTAGCGGCTTGAAATAATGGTATCCAATAAATCTCTTAAGATCAGGTCAAGCTGCTGAAAGCTGTCTTGTAGTTGATGATGTTTATAATGAGGCAGATGATCGACATCATAAGCGGTCGAGAAGGTCAGCAATGAACCTGTTAAACGCAATAATTCTGAAAATAAACGTTCTGGGTGAATCAATGGATATTGGAGTAAATGGTTCAATCCGGCATAGGCGGTATTTAAGGCATTGATCAACCAGAAGGAAACGATATCTCCTGAACGGAATTCAATCAGTTTTTGTTCGTTTTCACGGTTATTGCTCTGAATGGTTTTAATTTTGGCCTTAATGACATTGAGCGTACGCTTTAGGTTATTAATCAGAGATTCAGAAGCTGCAATATGTAAAATCGGTGGAATAAACTTGTTGTCTAACTCGAAGTGCCCCGAGCTTTGACGCTTAATTTTACCCACAGGAATATATAAGAAACCATCTAAATTCTGACTCGGCTGAATATGTTGCTCTAACAATTTAAATTCAGCACGACGACGCAATAGATTCAGCTCAGCTGGACTGGCATCGGTAAACAGGTCGTGTGTTTCTGTCAAATAGTTGTGGTAACGACTCGACACAGCGCGTGTTTCATCTGCGATATTTTTCTTATTGGCTTGCAGGATGGGTAATGCGAGATAAACCGTCATTTCACCTTGTAGATTGAGGTCATCTAACAATAATGGTTCTGGCAATAAATCTTGGGCTGGTGCATGATAAATTTCACCATCTTGCCAAATAATTTCGACTTCTTGTAAAGCGAGAATATGGGTAGAGAGTTGAACTTCATCAAATTTTAATTTCTGGACACCATAAGCATGTGGAATCATCGCCCGAATGGTATGATTCAAACGTTGTTCATGATAGGTATCTTGGATCTGAAAATGCTGGGGACGTAAAAATAAGCCTTCACCCCAAAGAATCTTTTCTGCTTTAAACATATTCATTTACCAACAATTATTCGTATTCATTCTTTGGCTGAACACCAAGGGTGTCCTGCAACATTTGTAAAGGATGTTCATCCTTAATCACTTGGGTTAACCACTCATGCAGTGGCATTTGGCTCCACTTGATGGTTTTTTGCAACATATAGCTAACGGGGCTGTGTGGCTCATTCTTTTCGAAATAAGTGGCAATTTCTTGCAATACACGCATTGCTTGTTCGCGATTTTCAATATGCGATTGAACTTGCGGCTGGAAAGACAGCTGATTTTGAGGTGCAGAAGATTGTGTCGTCACGTGTTGTACTATCGGTGTTGTCGATGTTTCAATTTCTGTAATTGCTGTTTGCGGTATTTGCTCAAACAACTCGGTTTTATAAATCTTTTTTAGCGTGATATGAATGGTATCAAGACTTGAATCAATCGCTGCGAAACTTGGTGAATCTAGACCCAGTAAACCATCTAAAACTTGTTTCAGCGTTGCCCATTGCTGCAAAATTTCATTAAAACGTTGGTAGTTTTGACGTTGAAAGTTTTTATCAGTATTGGAGAGGGCTTGTTCAAACTGCTCTAACTCAGAGGGGCTATTTGAGCCTTCAAAATCATCACTTTGCTTACGACGAATATTCTGATGATAAAGAAAATTATCATAATCAAGTAAATGATAAAAAGGCGCATGGTTAATTAACGCTACTTTTTTGATCAGCAAAGGGAGCTGATTAATAAGCCCTTGTAATAACCCAATACGTTGGTCTAAATCATCATCTTCGACTTCAGGGTGCAGGGTTAACCAATATTGTTCTAGTATACGGTGGCTGAGTTCCAGACTTTTACTAATGCCTTCAAAGCCATACAGGTTGGCCCAGGCTTCAGAAAGCCAAGTCAGCAAACGGATATCTTTACTTTTCGATTGCAGTAAATCCATTGAGGTATTTGCGACAAAGTCCCAATCCGCCTGTTTGGGTTCAGTCACCCAATCCCCTTGATCAAGCAACACATCATCTTGGGTTTTTGCTTTTTTAATGGCATGGAACTCATTGGAGAAGGAGTAATCCTCACCACATGGTGACTGCTCATTAATCGGCGTAAGTAAAGATATAATATCCATATGCATCACAAATTTGGCTCAATCTTAAAATTTTAAACTTCAGCTTTGGCTTTTTTACTTGAACGTTTCTTGGTGGTTTTTTCTGCCGGATCCAATTGATAGATAATTTCATCGTCCTTGGTATCAATCACAATCGACTTCGGTAATTTATGCTCGGCCAAAGCGACTAAAATTTCTGTTGCTAAAGCAGGAAGAACGGTCGAGTTAAGGATGTTGTCCACATTACGCGCACCGCTATCAACCTCAGTACAACGGTTTAATAGCAATTCAATTAAATCATCTGAATATTGAACCTGTGTTGCATATTGTTTTTCAATACGGGCAACGATTTTCCCAAGTTTGTGTTTGATGATGCGAACTAAAAGTTCATCATGCAATGGCAAGTAAGGCACGATACGCATACGGCCAATAAATGCTGGCTTAAACTGTTTATACAAACTTGGTTTCAAATGCTCGATCAAATCTTCGGCATGTGGCCAGTCTTCTACAGGCTGATTTAAACAGGCCTGCATGATGGCACTTGAACCGGTATTCGAGGTCAGCAAAATAGTGGTGTTTTTAAAGTCGATCACGCGACCCTCACCATCTTCAAGCATCCCTTTATCGAAGACTTGATAGAATAATTCTTGTACATCACTGTGGGCTTTTTCAACCTCGTCTAATAGTACAACACTATAGGGGTTGCGACGAACGGCTTCAGTGAGAACACCACCTTGACCATAACCGACATAACCAGGAGGTGCACCTTTTAAGGATGAAACGGTATGTGCTTCCTGATATTCAGACATATTGATAGTGATCAGGTGTTGTTCACCCCCATACAACTCATTGGCGAGAGCAAGGGCAGTTTCCGTTTTACCCACTCCGCTTGGGCCAACCAGTAGGAATACACCTTGTGGTTTGTTCGGATCTTCTAATTTGGCTTTAGAGGTTTTAATACCTTGCACGAGTTGGGTGAGAGCATAGTCTTGGCCCATCACGCGTTCGCCCAGTTTATCCTCAAGGCTTAGAATTTGTTTGATTTCATCATTGACCATCTTGCCAACAGGAATACCAGTCCAGTCAGAAATAATTTCATTGATGATCTGGGCATTTACACGTTCAAACACTAACGGTGTTTGACCTTGTAACTGAGCTAAATCCGCTCTCAATGTCGCAATTTGTGCTTTATGGTCTTGTTCTGCTTGTGCATTCAGCGCTTGAATCTGTTTCACCAAAGCAAGCTCTTGTTGCCATTTGCTTTCAGTGGTTTGAATCTCTTTTTCCAAGTCTGCAAGTTGCAGATCCAGTTCCTGTAAGCGTTCATGATGAATAGGGAACTGTTGATGTTCATTGTTAATAATCTGATGTTCTAGCTTGAGATTGTGCTGTTGTGCTTTGAGTTGATCTAGAACAACGGGTTGAGCATTTTGCGTCAGCGCAACACGAGCCGAAGCGGTATCCAGTACGCTTACTGCTTTATCTGGGAGTTGGCGGCCACTGATATAACGGTGTGATGCTTGAACGGCCGTAACAATGGCCTGATCATCAATCTGAAGGTTGAAGTGACTTTGCATGACCGGAATCATGGCACGTAACATATCGATCGCTACTTCTTCCGTTGGTTCTTCAACTTTAACCACTTGGAAACGACGACTCAGTGCAGCATCTTTTTCAAAATATTGTTTGTATTCAGCCCAAGTCGTTGCCGCAATTGTTCTTAATTCACCGCGCGCTAAAGCGGGTTTGAGTAAGTTGGCAGCATCATTTTGTCCAGCCTGACCACCGGCACCAATCATGGTATGTGCTTCATCAATGAACAAAATAATAGGATGAGCAGAGGCTTGTACTTCTTGAATTACCTGTTTTAAACGATTCTCGAATTCTCCTTTGACACTGGCACCAGCTTGCAACAAGCCCATGTCTAAGACATGTAGGTGAACATTTTTGAGTGCCTCAGGAACGAGACCTTGTGCAATTTTTAAGGCCAGACCTTCAACCACGGCAGTTTTACCCACACCCGGTTCACCCGTCAAAATCGGATTGTTCTGACGGCGACGCATCAGGATGTCGAGCATCAGACGAATTTCAAATTCGCGACCAATGACAGGGTCAATGCCGCCTTGTTTGGCTTTTTCAGTCAAATTAATCGTGTACTGATCGAGCGCTGGGGTTTTGGCTGAAGTTACAGTGGATTCAGGATCTGCCGTTTGTTCAGTTGTTGTAGCGGAATTTTCGATTTGTGGTTGTTCACTGCTTTTCCCACAAAGATCGAGAAACTTGTGCTTCATTGTATCGATGGGGAAGCGTTCAAATAAACTTGAAGCTCTAAAAGCGATTTGTTGTAAATCGGGTGCGGTCAATAATGCAATTAATAAATGACTACTCCGAATCAAAGGCGTCTGTTCTGCTGAAGCGAGTAACCACGCTTGTTCAAATAACCGAACAATTGATTTTGCAAAGATTGGCGTACGAGTATTACCTTTAGGTAATGAAGCAATTGTTTCTTTTAAATCAGTAGTTAAGGCATCTGAAGAGATATTATTTTTTTTTAAGAGAATATGTAAATCATTGACTATATTTTGATTTAATAGTTCAACAAATAGATGTTCAATTTCAATCTCATAATTCAATTGGTTAATACAATAATTCGCAGATTTTTCTAATGCGGTACGAGTAGGAGGTGATAGTTTTGTAATTAAAACCTTTAAGTTACTCATTTATTACTCACAATAATTTTTAAATACCAAGCCCTATTCGCTGAGTTCTAGCTTGATATGGTTGTTTTCTATTGAAAATATTTTTTGAATAAAATCAAAAACTTGGTGTATCTTTGTGCGAATATACAGATTATTCTACAACAAAAAATGTCACATTTAAACAAAAAATGCACGCGTTTTAAGTTTTTTTTTACAAGAATGTCTGTCATGAAAATTTAATAATGTTAATAAACGTAACTAGTATTGACTTTATATGTGTTTTTTTTGTTAAATTCGCGGAAATGATGTAAATGTACAAAAATTGACGAGTAAGAGGGTTTTTTAACAATAATTGTCAGCTCTTCAATTATAAGTTAAATAATATGAGGCATATTTTGAAAAAAGGTATTGTAATATCAATTCTTTGTATAACAACGAGTTTAATCGGTAATGCAGTTTATGCTGATGATCAACCAGTAAAACCAATTAAATTAAAAAGTAAATGCATTAAACAGTATCCTTTGGCAGCAAACCAAACGGATCATACCCTCTTGGATCTTTATCAGCAGGCTTGTGATAAGGATAATGCTTCTCGTGTAAATGATTTATTAGCTCAAGCAGCAATGCGTATGTATGAATTAAAGCAACCGATGAATGCTTTAAAACTCGCGACGCAATTACAAGAGCAAAATGTACGTGGTACAACTTTAACAGATGTTACTTTTTTAGCCAGTGTTGAGATTGCCAATCAATCATTGCAACACATGCGTTCGAGTGAAATGCGTTATCTGAGTAATGAACTCACTTACCCACCTGCGAAACAGCTCAGCGATAACATTCGTGTTGCTTTACCTGCTCCAGATACCTCAACGAGCAAAGCAATTACTGATGAATCTTTAAAGAAAGAAATTCGAAATACGTCAAGCAATAACACAACGCGACGTACTACGAACAGAAAAGTACGTACAACTCAACCAACACGTAGTACTGTAACTCAAACAGTTGCACCGGTGAAACGTCAAACACCTGTAACACCTGCAGTTACGAAACAACCAAATACTGTTCAAAAGACAGGTTCGAATCCATTCGATTCGTTGAAATAATAATCAAGGGTGAAAAGTTATGGCAAAGAGAGAAAGCGTACAGAAAAAACTGCAACGCATACGTCCTCCTCGTGTACAACTCACATATGATGTTGAAGTTGGTGATGGTAAGGAATCAAAAGAACTTCCTTTTGTTGTTGGTGTGATGGGTGATTTCTCGGCAGCGTCTGAGTTAGAAAAAACCAAACTAAAAGACAAAAAATTTATCAATGTCGATTTAGATAATATCGATGAAGTGATGGAATCATTGGCACCACGCGCTGCGTTTCAGGTTCAGAATACCTTGACGGAAGAGGGTGGTCGTATGTCGGTGGATTTAACCTTCAACTCGATGGAAGATTTTCGTCCAGAGCAGGTAGTACAACAGGTTGATCCATTGCGTAAATTGGTTGAAGCACGTGAGCGTTTAACTGATTTGCGTAACAAGATTTCTAACAGTGAACGTTTAGAAGACTTGTTGGATGAAGTATTAAAAAATACCGATCAAATCCGTCAGTTAAGTGCGGAGGCTGAAAATGAGTAATTTACAGGCTGCCGCTGCAGCAAGTGTAGAAACAGAGTCAGTAAATTTACTCGACTCAATCGTTGAGCAAAGCCGCATTGCACGTAATGACGATGAACATGTTCGTGCGAAAAGCCTAATTGGTGAGTTGGCAAAAGAGGTCATGGCAGGAACGATTACCGTTTCTGAAAATATGACCTTGTCAATTGACAAGCGTATTGCAGAAATTGATGCACTCATCTCGAATCAGCTGAGTGAAATTATGCACCACGAGCAATTCCAAAAGATTGAATCAACGTGGCGTGGACTCTACTATTTCTGTCAAGAAACACCATCTAATTCAATGATTAAAATTCGTATGTTAAATACGACCAAAAAAGAATTAGTAAAAGATTTCCAAGGCGCGACAGATTTCGATCAAAGTACCTTGTTTAAAAAGATTTATGAAGAAGAATACGGTTCATTTGGTGGTGCACCCTATGCGGCACTGATTGGTGACTTCGAATTTGATCGTACCCCATCAGATATGTATTTACTGGAACAAATCTCTCATGTTGCTGCTGCTGCACATGCCCCGTTTGTTTCAACTGCAAGCCCAAGTATTTTAGGCCTTGAATCATTTACTGATATTGATCGTCCACGTGATGTTTCAAAAATCTTTGAAACAGCGGAATACGTTCAATGGCGTTCTTTCCGTGACAGCGAAGACTCTCGTTATGTGGCATTGACCATGCCACATGTCTTGGGCCGTTTGCCATACCATCCAAAAGAAGGTACTGCAACTGAAGGTTTCAACTTCATTGAAGATGTCTCTGGTGAAAACCATGATGATTATTTATGGATGAATGCGGCATATGCCTTCGGTACCCGTTTAACCAATGCATTTGATATGCATGGCTGGTGTGCTGCGATTCGTGGTGTAGAGGGTGGTGGTCTGGTTGAAGGCTTGCCAGTGCATACCTTCAAGACTTCAGATGGTGAAGTGGTATTTAAATGTCCAACTGAAATCGCAATCACTGACCGTCGTGAAAAAGAACTGAGTGATCTGGGCTTTATTCCGCTGGTACATTGTAAAAATACGGATTATGCAGCTTTCTTTGGCGCACAATCGGCTCAAAAACCTAAAAAATATGACAGTGATACGGCGAATGCAAACTCTGCACTTTCTAGCCAAATCCAATACATTATGGCGGTATCGCGCATTGCACATTATTTAAAAGCAATGATGCGTGACAAAGTGGGAAGTTTTGCATCTGCAGGCAATGTTGAAGCATTTTTAAATGAATGGCTCTCGCAATATGTCTTGCTAGATGATGGTGCATCTCAAGAAGCAAAAGCACAATATCCGCTTCGTGAGGCATCTGTAAAAGTTGTAGAAGACCCAGCTCAACCGGGTCACTACAAGTCTGTGGTTTTCTTAAGACCACATTTCCAGCTGGATGAGTTGTCGGTTTCTTTACGACTCGTGACTGAACTACCTCAGTCCTCAAATTAATAATGAGATCAGCTAGATAATAACTTTAAATAAAATAGAGGTAAATTTTAAATGAAAGATATATATGTTGAGTTTCGTGGTAAGTACAAGGTAGACGGAGAATCTCGCGATTCTGAACACAAAGGTTGGCTTGAAGTTAACTCTTGGGCTCATAACATTCGTCAACCTAAATCTGCGACTTCAAGTAGCGTAGGTGGCCATACAGCTGAACGTGTTGAACACTCAGACATGATCTTTGTTAAAGACTTGGATGCAACTAGTCCTAAACTTTGGGAAGCGTGTTCTGCGGGTTATACGTTTGATGAAGTACAGATCGATTACTACCGTGCCAATGGTGATAAACGCATCAAGTACTTACAAATCAAATTGAAACATGTTCTTGTTTCAAGCGTAACACCGACTGTAAACGAAGAAGGTGTTCCAACTGAAACATTTGGTTTGAAATATGCTGCTGTTGAGTGGACTTATAACCAACAAGACATTAACGGTACTGCGAAAGGTGCCGTGACGAAGAAATGGTCATTGTCTAATAACACAGCTTCATACGCTGCGTAATCGAGACTGTGATGTTCTAGTAGAGGTTAATAGTCGCCTATTAGCCTCTATTTTTCCAAGATGCCGTTCCTATAAAAATGAATTTAGATCATCTATATCCTTATGGATTCAGATCAACATTATTTGATCGTTTAGTACCAGAGCAAGAAGATTATTTAAGAGGGATGTCGATTCAGCAGTTACGAGAGTCGGTTGCTCGTGATTTGGAAGACTTATTGAATAGTCGGATCGCACAATTTGATTGTGATATGGATGAATATCCACTCGCAAAGAGATCAATTTTGCAGTTTGGAATTATTGATTTTGTTGGTTTATCAACAGCCAATCCATTGGATCGAGATAAAATTTGCCAGTCGATAGAGCAGTCTATTGCAGCACATGAGCCGAGATTGCGGCAGATCAAAGTTGAAATGTTATTGGATGGGCACAATATGGGGTCACTTTGTTTAAGTATCCAAGCTTATTTAAATATACATCCTTTGTACGAGCCGGTGTTCTTCGACGCTTTACTTAAGCCGACAACACAACAATATGTTATTTCTGCCAGAACTTAGTGTGAGCGACCTGTGATAGAGCAACTTTTACCGTATTATGAAAAACAACTACAAGAATTCGGTCAGCAATCCAGAGAGTTTGCACAGAAGTATCCAAAGATTGCGCAGCGACTTTCACTCAATCAAGAACAAATTGACGACCCGCATATTGAGCGTTTAATTCAAGCTTTTTCCTTGATTGCAGCGCGTATTGATAAAAAACTAGAAGACAGTTACGACGTTTTTACCCATTCTTTATTTGAGGTGATGTTTCCTCAATATCTACGTCATTTCCCTGCATGTACTGTGGTAAGTTTTGAAGATATTAATAAACTAAAACAACTGAGTTCTGCGCATATTATCCCACAGAAAACCGCATTGAAGTCACGTAGTTTTAAGGGGGTACAGTGTGAGTTTAATACGACTAATGAAGTTCGATTACTACCGATTTCATTGATGCAACTTGAGTTTCAAACCTCGCCAAGTATTCATATGCATTTGAATCAGAATGCAACTTTAAGTTTGAAGTTTGAAGTTTTTAATGATGCACAAAAATGGATTCTAGATGAAAAATTGCCGATCTATTTAGATGCTATCTCAAACTTTCCCTTACAGGTTTTGGATAGTATTTTTCGTAAAGATACTGGTTTTGCGATCCGTGTCGGACAGCGTGTGGTCGAGGTCAGTAATCCTTTTGAAGTGATGGGTTTTAGCGAACAGGAAAGCCTGTTACCAGTTGACCAGCATACACACCATGCCTATCGTTTATTGATGGAATACTTCTGCTTTCCTGAAAAGTTCAATTATCTGAATCTTGATTTGAGTTGCTTAAAGGGCATGCTTCAACAACACAATCAATTTGAAATTTTGATCCATCTCAAGCTGAATTTGAATGATCAAGCGGTGGTGCGTAATTATTCAGAATTAAATATTGCCAATTTTAAGCTGTTTACGACACCTGCAATTAATTTATTTGAAAAGCAGGCTGAACCGCAAAAGGTTTCACATACCCAATTGCAGTATCCACTTGTGACTGATGCGCATCATCCAGAGCTTTACCACGTATATTCTGTGCTTGAGATGAACATGGTGCGTGAAAAAACAAATCAGGAGCAAACGTATCTTGCTGTTCTGCCTTTTTTTGCGATGAGTCATTACCATAACGATAAAGTCCAGTTTTTCTATTCACTCAATTATTTACCTTCACAAAGCAAAGCCATGCAAATGGGCTATTCGATTGTTTCAAAACATTTGAAACCTTATGAAATTAAATCAGATTTCATTAGTACCCAGTTGCTCTGTTCCAATGGTGATCTACCACATGAAGCTTTGAGCCAAAGCAATAATATTCTAAATTTAAATGACAGTAGTCTGGCGCGACGTGCATTAATTTTAAAACGTCCAACTTCGCCTTTTTATTTCGATAAAAATAAAAACGAACAATGGCGCATTATTTCCCATTTATCTCTGAATACCTTGGCCTTGATGAAAGGGGATGCCTTGAGTCATGTCAAAGAGCTATTGGCTTTATATAATTTACCGCATTCCAAAGAAAATATTTTATTGATTGATGCCTTAAAACAGCTCAATTTTTCAACCACCAATAAGCTCATGAATGCAAAACCGTTCCCAATGTTCATCCGTGGGGTTAAGGCCGAGCTTTCGGTCAATAAGAATGTGTTCCGAGGGCATAGTCTCTATATTTTCAGTCAGTTACTGAGTCATATTTTTAATTTGAAAGTTCAGATTAATAGTTTTGTCGATGTGGTTGTAAAAGACAGTCTTAATCAACAGGAGATATACCAATGCGTACAGAACGTTGGTGGCAAGACTCTTCTGTAGTCGACCAGGTCTTTAAAAAGGCCAGTTCATTTGAATTTGTGCAGTCGACTCGACTATTACGTCATTTACCTGTGGCAAAGCGGCAGCAGGATTGGTCTGACGATTTTCAATTCGATACCTCTTTCAGTTTAAGTTTCCCTGCGACTGAAATTGAAGCACTGAGTTATCAAGAAGAACGTATTCAGTTAACCAATTTAGTTGTTGGTTTAACTGGAACGCAAGGCGCATTGCCTTATACCTATACCAATAAATTAAAACAGAGCTCTCGACAACAACGTCTGGAGATTAAGGCTTTTTTGGGTTTATTCAACCATAAACTCACCACGAAATATGTTGATGCGAGTATTGCTTATAATCTACCCATTCGTTATGAAATAGAGCAAGAAAACCATTATCTCGATATTTTACATGCCTTGAATGGCTATATTCGTTCGCAACATGAACAGCATGATTTGGATGAATATTTTGCTGAGTTTTCAGGTTTAATGCAGGGGCAGAACAATACCGCACATGCTTTAAAAACGATACTTGGTTGTGTGTTTGATACACAGGTGCATATACAGGAATTTATCAAAGAAAGATTTCAGCTCGGGGATGAGCAAAAAACCTGTTTAGGTGGAAATAATCCAAGTTTATTGGGCATCAATACCTTTTGTGGCGATACGGTTCAGCAGATTGATGGCAAAATCGAGATTCAAATTGGCCCATTAAGTCGTGAAAAATATTTAGCTTTTTTACCAGATCAACCTTTAAATAAAAAGTTAAAACATCTGGTTCAAACGTGGTGTAGCCCAACCTTGTTTATTGATGTCCGGCTGATTCTGGATAAAGATGAAGTGCGCCCGATTTGCTTGGATTCAGTACAGGAGATTGGTTTGGGGCAAGGGGCATTTTTAATGCCATCAGCACAATTACAACATAACACTGAAACGCGTTATGCACTTTTAGGAGCCGCATAATGATGAAGAAAATTTTAGCGACACTCATCGCTTGCTTTATCTTGGTTGGTTTGGTGGTGATTTTTTATTGGCGTGATATCCAATATCAACCAGAATCTGCTGATTTAATTAATTATTTTCTTATTTTACCCGTTGTGATTAGCTTACTGTTGCTGTCACCTTGGCTGCTTTATAAGACATATCAACATTATAAAGAGAAAAAGCAACGTGTTTTGCAGGCTGAACAAGAGCAAGAACATCGTTCAACCGAGCTACCACTGCCAGTTTTAGAAAGTAAATGGTTAGAACTGAATCTCTATGCAGCAGGTGCATATAGCGCTTTGGGTGAAAATGATTCGATTCTTGATGGAATCAAGAAGTTTAGCAGTCCTCAGTTAGATCAGAATCTGGTGAATTTTCATGGGATACCGATTCTCTCTTATCGAATTGAAGAGCTTGATCAGCAAATTCAAAATACGGATGACGAGGACTTGCAATTTCTATCGGTTCGACAGCAGCGCATTATGACGCTGATCCACCATCAGATTGAACAGCATACAGAGCTTTTAGCATCGATTGCTGATCACTTAAAGCGCTCAAGCCTGTTTTATGAAAGCCAGAATTTACATGAATACCGTATGCATCCTGCATGGATTGATCCGAGTTTTTCAGGTGATGAAGAGCGAGAAGCGCTACAGGTGGAGGTGAAGCAGATCTATCGTTTAGATAAGCTAAATCTGCACATTTTATTGTCTGAGGATGTGGTGCATACCTGGAATGACCAGAGTAGTAATGAAAGTATTCAGGCCATTTTCTACGATCTCGGTATGATTCCGCAAAAGTTCCATATTGAATATCACTACCTTAGTGCAGCTTCAACAGAGCAGTATCTGCTTGAATTGCTCGACCGGATTCAGAATCAAGCCCATGAAGTTTCATTGGTGATTGCAGCAGATTCAGAAATAGATCAGGAAATTATTGATGAAAAGTCTTGGGGAGCGGGTGCTTATATCCCTTCGGAATTTGTCAGTAGCAGTTGTTTAGCGCATCCAGCAGTTCAGTTGGAACGGTTACAGCCTGAAAAGACCTTTAAGTTGGTGAGCAACCAAAATAATCTCGATCAAATTTTCCAAGAGCTCAAGCTTGATGATTTACCGCAGTATCAAGCAGAAGAACCTTTTGTATTGGTGGTTGAGGATGGTACGGATGTAAAAGTGGCCAAAAAACTGGAACAGTTTTTTAAGCAAAGTCCTGTTGAGGCGCATCATTACTTGTACTGCAAACCTATTTTTGGGCATAGCCAAAACGTAGCAAAACTTTTTGGAATAATGTTAGGGGCGCATTTTTCTGAGTCACATGTTGCCTTTGTTTATGGACACAATTTAAAAGCATTTATTCAAGCTGTTCCTGAGATCACGCAAGATCAGGAAAGTGTAGCAATTGCTGATTAATTAACTTTATTAAGAATTCGAGAACTCAATGTATATCATTTTAGGTTATCTGTGGCAGTACATCACGAATCCTAAAGCTATTATTGCTTTATCCTTATTCGTTGCACTGATTTCTTCATATTCGTCTATTCCTCGGCATATCTTTTGGGCATTGGCGGCGACCTATGCATTGGGTTTAATCGTTTATGGGATTTATTGGCTGATTCAAAGAAAACGTCATGCCGAACAAGGTGAAGAACTTGCCAATGCCATAGAGCAAGATAGCCAAGCGGAATATGGTCAGCACAAAGACAAAGCCGAACTACAGTTAATTCAGCAGCAGATGAAAGAATCAATTCAATTGATTCGTAAATCTAAATTGGGTGATAAAAAGGGTAATGCGGCTTTATACGAATTGCCTTGGTATATGGTGATTGGTAACCCTGCAGCAGGTAAGAGTTCTGCGATTTATAATTCTGGCTTGAAGTTTCCATTTGAAGAAACACATCAGAAAATGGTTTCAGCGGGTTTAAGTGGTACCCGTAACTGTGACTGGTTCTTTTCAACGGAGGGTATTTTGCTGGACACTGCTGGGCGTTATTCGGTGTATTCAGAGGACCATTCCGAGTGGTTGGGTTTTTTAAATATTTTAAAGAAAAATCGCTCTAAAGCGCCTGTTAATGGCCTGATTTTGATCGTGAGTATTGCTGAGTTAATCAGCCAAAGTCCTGAAAACTCTTTGAAACTGGCAAAAAATTTGCGTGCCCGAATTCAGGATTTAACCGAAAAACTGGAAGTGGTGGTTCCTGTCTATCTGGTTTTTTCTAAAATGGATTTGATTGCAGGCTTTACCGAATTTTTTGATTGCTATGAGTCGCAAGAATACAATCAGGCTTGGGGTGCAACTTTACCCTATGAGCAGAACTCATCGCAGAATGCGGTTGAATTATTCGATAAGCATTACAGCATTTTGTATGACGGTTTAAAGAGTGTCAGTACCACACACTTGAGCCGCCGTCATTCTCAGAATATTTCTCCAAGTGTGATGACGTTCCCGTTAGAGTTCAAAACTTTAAAGCCAGCATTGAAAAGCTTTATTGGCACTTTGTTCGAAGATAATCCATATCAGTTCCAGCCCGTTTTTAGAGGTTTCTATTTCACCAGTGCTTTACAAGAAGGTGTGATTGAAAGCCCAATGACGGAAAACATTGCACAAGAATTTCAACTCCAGCAAATTCCGGGGAATGGTCAGGAGGGAGGGAATTCTTCTGTTGCACCGAATCATGGTTATTTCTTACAGGGCTTATTCTCCAATGTTATTTTGAGAGATAAAGATCTGGTCAAACAACACATCAATCCAGCGAAAAAACGTCAGCGTTATATCGCCTTTATTGCGGCATTGGTTGGGGTTTCTCTGGTACTTGGGGTTTGGGTCTGGTCTTATCGCAATAACCAACAGTTGATTGCCGATGTACAGGCTGATTTAGATAAAGTGGTGCATTTAGAGAAAGCCTCAGGACAGCAATTATCAACCCAGCTTGAAGCTTTATTGATTTTACAAGAACGGTTACAGCAGTTGGATCAGTTCGATGAAAATCGCCCACTGAAATTTAGCTTTGGTCTCTATCAGGGCAACCAGTTACGCGAGAGTTTAAAAGCTGAATACCTCAAAGGCATCAAGCAAATTGTTTTGACCCCAACACAGCAAAATATTGCGCAATATTTACAGCGTGTTAAAAATAACGAGGCGACTTTAAAAGCCAATCACGTCAATGTCGAAATCAAACAAGTTGCGAAAACACAGCAGTATTTAGAGCCTTCAGATAGCAATCCACAAGATGCTTATAATGCATTAAAAGCCTACTTAATGATGAGTAATCATGAATATATGGATACCAGTCATTTAAGTGATCAGGTTTCTCGTTTCTGGCGTTCTTGGCTGGATGCCAATCGTGGTCAAATGCCGCGTGGTGGAATGATTCAGGATGCAGAGAAGATTCTCTCTTATGCCATGACTTTGGCCAATCAAGACGGTTTCCCTGTACTTGAAACAGATGCTCAGGTGGTTGATCAAACTCGCCAGGTTTTATTGTCAGTGATTCGTGGTATGCCTGCGCGTGATCGCGTTTATAACGAAATCAAGATGCGCGCAGCAGTACGCTTTCCTGCCGTGACAGTTGGACAGATTGTTGGGGAGCAAAACCGAGCGATTGTACTGGGTAGCTATGCATTACCTGGTGTATTCACCCAAAAAGCATGGGATGAGTATGTTGAAAAAGCAATTGAGGAAGCTGCGAATAAACCAACAGACAGCAAAGACTGGGTGCTGAATAGTCGCCAATCTGATGACTTAACTTTCTCAGGTAGTCCTGAACAGATTCGCAAGCAATTAGTGGCCTTGTATAAGCAAGAATATGTGACGGAATGGAAGAAGTTCCTGAACGGTATTTATTATGCCAAGGCGGATCAGTTCACTCAGCAAGTGAAGAGTATTGATATTCTGGGTGAACCACAAAACTCACCAATTCGAACCCTGTTACAGCGTATTGCAATTGAAACGAACTGGGATAATCCAATCGTACAGGCTGAACTTGCAGTGCCTGAAAAAGGCTTTGTGGCGTGGTTCAAACGCAAGGTACTCAATAATTCAGATGATAAGGCAGCAGCTCAGGCGGTAAACAAGGCTCAAGGGGCAATTTCACAAGAATATCAAATGTTCTATCAACTGGTACGTAAGCGTGATGATTTACAAGATAAATCATTATTTGATGAGTACATGAACAATCTGGCACAAGTACGCAGTAAGTTTAATGATTTGAAAACTGCGGGTGAAATTGGCCCAAGTGCTATGGCACTGGTTAAACAGACCATCAATGATCAGACATCTGTGTTTAATACCACACAGAAATATGTGGATGAGAAAATGATGGTGGGTCTGAAGGATACCGATCAACAGTTATTACAGAAATTGTTAATGACACCACTGACACAATCTTTTGCCAGCTTGATTGCGCCGACTCAAGATGAGCTCAATAAATTGTGGGGGATTCAGGCTTATCAACCTTTTAAAACCAATTTGAGCCAAAAATATCCATTTAACGCGGGTGTGACCCTACAAGCGACCAGCAATGAAATTGGTCAAATCTTTGGTGAGACGGGTAGCATCGCACGCTTTGTAAAAGAAGCATTAGATCCATTTGTGATTCGTCGTGGTTATGTCTTAACGTCGAAAACATGGAAGGACTTAGGGATTAGCCTGAATCCACAATTTGTCATGGCATTCCAGCAATATGTGGCACCAATCAATGGCATGGCGACAGGCAGTCTAGATCAACCTGCGGCTGCACCGGTATCGAATCAGTCCAACTTCCAGTTCTATCCATTGCCGAACCCACAATATCTGTCGTATACCATCGACATTGATGGCCAGCGTATGGTGTTTGAAAACGGAATCCAACAGTGGGTGAACTTCGTTTGGCCAAATCAAGGTGCTATCCCGGGTGCACGAATTACTGCAGTGGACTTGGAAGGCAAAACCCATACCATTTTTGAAGAGCCAGGTGAATACGGGATTAATCGTTTGATTGATGCGGCACAGCGCAAAGAGCAAAATGGTAGTTTTGAAATGACCTGGACCAGCAAAACAGAACCTTCTTTAACGCTGAAAGTAAACTTCCGACTGATTAGTGGCAATAGCTCGGGCAGTATTGGCTCTAGCCGAGGTTATGCAGGCTTACAACTGGTGGACAAAGTGGTAACTGACAAAGCGGTACGTGTAGTTTCTGCACAAGCAACGCCTGCTGCCGCCGCAGTGAAACCACCAGCAACAGCGCCAGCACAACCAGGAGTAACCCCGTAATGTTAGGGATAATCAGGGAACAGCAGGAGGCACTTGGATGCAACAAGTAAGGACAACACCTTTGTATTATGGAAAGACACCCGCTCGCGGGGACTTTCTGAAATCAAAAGGACAGTATGCATTAATTCAGGTGCTGGATCAGTGGATTACGGAAGCACTTGAACATGCGATGCGTGCGCCTGACTTTAAACAGCGTTATGAGTCTTTACCAGCACTGGATTTCTTTATTGCCAATCCGGCTGAATCGATGTTTTTGGCTGCCAATCTGATTGCAAGCCAAGACAGCTCAGGGCGTGCATTTCCAATGGTACTGAGTCAGTTGCTTGAAGTTGAGCAGCCTTATCAAAATTTATTATTGGCCCCGTTTTACTATAAATCAGTCTTGGTCGATTTATTTCAGCGCAATCGGGTATTACGCAGTATTCGTGATACCAATATTATGTTGGAGAAGCTGAATAACTTACCCAATGTGGTTCAGATTTTTAGCGCTGACGAATGTCATGGTTTTTATGAAAACCATACCATGCATTCTTTTGCCCAATTGATGAAAATCAATGTCTATGAATTGGCACAGAGCATGATCGGATTGGGGCTTTTGCTACAACCGATCTTAAAAAATGGTACCAGTCGTTTAAACAAAGTGCTGATTCTTCCAATCAATAATTCAATGTATTGCTATGAAATTGCAGCATTCTGGGTCGGTATGGTTGGACGCTTCTTAGGCATGAATAATGCAGAAATTCTGATTGGTATCTTGCATCGTGATGAGCCGATTTTATTCATTGGTTTCCAAGGTGCCGATATTATGGCACTCAGCGATATTTTTACACAAAACATGCAGAGTGAGCACTGGGTATCTTTAATCCAGGCACAATGGATTGATGCTTATCTCGAGCAGAATGCAGGGCTTGCCACACTCGAACAATCACTTTGTCAGCGTCAGTTGAGCCTTAATCAAGGTTTGAAGCTGTTCAGACAAACTTTTTTAGATGAATGAATATGAGAAATAATCCGAAATCTATCTGGGTAAGTTTACTGTTTGGCTTATGTGTTTTAGGTCAAAGTCATCTGCTCCATGCTGCACCGATTGTGGTGGAAGGCGTGGTTCCGAATGAGGAGAGCAAGCAGGCGATCTTGGTGAAAATGCAGTCTGTCTATGGGGCAGATCAAGTCGTGGATAAAATTCAGGTACGTCCAGTGTCTGCGCCGAGTGGCTGGAGTGATTCAGTGACCCGTGTGATTACACCTGATTTGAAGAAGATTTCACAAGGTCAGTTACGTGTGAGAGGCACTCAGGTTGATTTAACCGGTAAGATGACTGATCCGAATCAGATTCAACCAACCACCAGCAGTTTTCAGGCTTTGGTACAGCAACCGTATCGTTTCAATGCACAACTTTCAGTGAATCAGGCAGAGCAAAAAATTATCGATGATGCACTTAAGAATCGAATCATTGAATTTGAATCAGGCAGTGCAATCCTGACCAAGGCGGGGCAACAGATTCTCGATGAAATGGCGGTGGCTTTAAACAAGGTTGGCGGCAAGAAAGTCAAAATTATTGGCCATACCGATAGTTCTGGTGATGCCAATAAAAATACCGTATTGAGTCAGCAACGTGCAGCAGCGGTACAAACTTATCTGGTCGGTAAAAGTATTGCTGCAGATCGTTTGAGTACAGAAGGTAAGGGTTCTAGCCAACCCGTTGCTGATAATGCAACTGCTGATGGTCGTCGGAAAAACCGTCGAATTGAATTTGAAGTGCTTTAGTTAAATTAAAAATCTAAATGCGAGGGATGTGATTATGGCAACACCTTATATTGTTGTCGGTTGTCCAACCACAGGTGGTGGGCAGGTGATTAGCGGCAACAGTAGTTTTCTTATCGAAGGGATTCCGATTGCCTGTGTGGGTGATAAGGCAACCTGTCCCAAGCATAAAACGGTTGCTACGATTGTGGCGGGTGACCCATATATGCAAGTCATGGGCAAAGCAGCAGCACGTGTGAATGATCCTTTATCATGTGGTTGCAAGTTGCTGCCGAAGCAGAGTCTAGTGGTTCAGGATAATGCTGGTGGTTCTGGTAGTGGTGCAGACAAATCTTCTGAAAGTAATAATACTAATAACTTCTTAAGTTTAGAGAATTATGGACATAGATTTCAATTAAAAGATCAGATAACGGGGAAGCCTTTAGGGAATATCTGTTATGAAATTGATAAGAGTGGAGAGAAGATTCATGGAACAACTGATAATCAAGGTTTTACTGAGTTAGTTACGAATAAAAATGTGGAAGAAATAAAAATTAGTATTATTTATGAGGAGCACCAACATGGATAAGGACCCATTAACTCAATCAGCTAGGATAATAGTAGCAAATGCAACAGCAAAATTATCAAAACTAAAAAACAATCAACCACCTCCTACAACAGAAATTAAAATTGAAACTAAAAGAAAACTAACTTCTGGTGAAATTAAAATGTGTCAGTTAGTCTTCAAAGATGCAGTAGATTATTCGAAAGTATGGATTCATATAGGAGGTTATTTGCATAGCGCAACTGGAAATGCAATGTCACCTGCTGGTGAAATTTACCTTCCCAAAAAAGCCTATGATAGAAATCCGGATTTTAGTTTAGCTCCTGGAGAAGATAGACACTGGTTCATACATGAAATGACTCATATTTGGCAATTCCAACTAGGTACACCAAATGCTTGGTATGGATTAAAACAACTTTGTAAAGGCGGATATACGTCTTTAGTTGATTCTGCCGATTCTGGTGCGGATGAGTTAAAGGCTTATGATACTGATATCTTAGGGAGAGATGCAGGAAAAAAATTTAATGAATTTAATTTTGAACAACAAGGACGGTTAGTAGAGTTTTGGTTTGATGCATGTTATTTACAAGAGGTTAGACCGGGAAGATTACATCATCAGCGCAGTTTAAAACTTTTAGGTCACATAGAAAGAATCTTGAGAGATTTTATTCTAAATCCATATGATAAATCATTATTGCCGAGATCATAAAAGATGAAGTCTACATATTTAAATCTATTATTTTTTTTGGGTTTTTGTGTTTTTATCACTGGATGTAATCCTCAAAGTAAGGATCTTGAGGTAAAACTTAATCAGGGTAATTTATGCGTATTTACGAATAATCCTAAAACCGATTATGGATATGATAGTAGTATTGTTATCTCTACAGGTAAAGTAGATCATACAAAAGAATTTCAAAGTAATTATGAGCAGCTTTATAAAAATGGAGTATTGCCTATAAATGAAAAAAGCTGTACCAAGGTACCTATAGATATTTTTGAAAAAAATGTTGTATATGAAATTACTTTGGAAACAAATAAAATTTATCATAGAAGTATTTGTCTGCTGGAGAGCAATGGTCGGATAGACATAAAATATATTGATCCTGGTAAAACTATATGTGAATAATCTAAAAAGAAAGGGTGTCTCAAGTATTTAATATAGTTTTTTATTGAGTCCGTAAAGTTGAAAGAAAATCAGAAATAGTAAATCATATTGCTGGTCCATTTGTTACTGTCTCATTCCTAAGATAACAACTCTTGTTATCCACTCAAGATAGACGACGTCTATTCACCATCATTAACTTGATGTTTGAATAGACGTTTTTTTGTTTTTGCATCCAAAAATACTGATCACAACACATAACGTTCGATACTTGATAGCGTTACAAACAGATGAATGAATAAGAAGAACAAGACTAGCGAATTGTTATTTTTCGTGTATCTTTATTAAGCGATATATTTTTTAAAACATATCGAAATTTGAGGACGATATAATGCCAACAATGATGAAAAAAACATACCTATACACTGTCGTTTTCGGGGCGAGTTTATTGATTCAGACACATGCCTTTGCTGTAGATGCTGTGACTGTTTATGCAGCAGCAAGTCTGACCAATGCAGTGAATGAACTTGATACAATCTATGAGCAAAAAAATAAAACCGAGGTCAAAACCTCATATGCAGGTTCTTCAACTTTAGCCAAGCAAATTGAAGCAGGGGCACCAGCAGATGTATTTATGTCTGCTGATGTGCAATGGATGGATTATTTACAGAATAAACAGCGGGTTGCAGCAGCGGATCGGATTAATTTATTAGGCAATCGTTTAGTTGTGATCACGCCTAAAGATCACCCGATTAAGTTGAAAATGGATAAGAATTTTGACCCGACCAAGGTCATTCAAGGCAAGCTCTGTACAGGGGATACCAAAAGTGTACCGGTTGGAAAATATGCCAAACAGGCTTTGACATCATTGGGTTGGTGGGACAAAGTTGCCCCAAAGTTGGTTGAAACCGAAGATGTACGTGCAGCTCTCAACTTTGTTGCCCGTGGTGAGTGTCAGGTCGGAATCGTCTATGCAACTGATGCAGCAATCAGCAAAGATGTAGTGGTGGCAGGCATCTTCCCTGAAAATACTCATCCACCGATTATTTATCCAGTGGGTTTAACTAAAAAGAATGCAGAATCGATAAAATTCTATAAATTCCTGCAAAGTGGACAGGCCAAAACGATATTTAAAAAATATGGGTTTAGTGTGTTGCAGTAATTAAATGATGATCCTGAGCCCAGAAGAAATTGAAGTCCTCAAGCTATCCTGCAAAGTGGCAGCAGCATGTCTGCTGTTTAGTTTAATCCCTGCAACTATAGTGGCTTGGGTATTGGCCAGAAAAGAGTTCTGGGGCAAATCGCTGTTTGAGACTTTGGTATTCTTACCATTGGTCTTACCACCAGTTGTGCCTGGTTACTTGTTGTTGCAGTTATTTGGTAATCGAGGGCTGTTTGGGCAGTATCTTGCGCCTTTGGGTTTAGAGTTTGCCTTTAACTGGAAAGGGGCTGTATTGGCCTCGGCAGTGATGGGCTTTCCCTTGTTGGTACAATCGATTCGACTGGCAATTGAACTGGTGGATCAACGCTTGGAGTTGGCTGCGAAAACCTTAGGGGCATCCTCTCTTGGGGCATTTATGCAAGTGACATTGCCACTGGCTAGTAGTGGGATTTTGGTCGGTGCTATTCTATGTTTTTGCCGAAGTTTAGGTGAGTTTGGCGCAACCATTACTTTTGTTGGCAATATTGCTGGTGAAACCCGCACTTTACCGCTGGCAATGTATAGTTTAATGCAGCAACCTGATACCGAAGCGGCGGTGTGGCGATTGATTATGCTGTCTTTATCGGTAGCGTTCTTTGCCTTATGGTTTGCGCAGTGGTTCAATCGTTACCAGAGAAACAAGCGTGGGTATTCAGCATGATTGATTGTTATATACAGCTACAACAAGGACAATTCTCTTTGGATCAACGCTTTCAGTCGGATCATTCTGTGATTGGGTTATTTGGGGCTTCAGGTTCGGGAAAAACCACCATATTGCACAGTATTGCAGGTTTAATCCGACCACAATCGGGATGGATCAAAATCCAGAACCAGACATGGTTTGATCACGCTCAAAAAATTAATTTAATTACACAACAGCGTCGGGTAGGGCTTGTCTTTCAGGATGCCCAATTGTTTCCGCATAAAAACGTCAAACAGAATTTAGTGTTTGGTTTTAAGCATATTGCGCCACAACAACGTCAGTTCGAAGTGGACTATATTGTTGAGTTACTCAAATTGGGGCATTTGCTGGAACGTATGCCGATTAAGCTGTCTGGGGGAGAAAAACAGCGAGTGGCTTTGGGACGAGCATTATTATACTCGCCACAATTACTGCTTTTAGATGAGCCGCTATCTGCACTGGATACCGCGCATAAAGCTGAGATCATTCCTTTTTTTCAACGCGTTAAACAGGAAATCAAGATCCCAATGTTGTATGTGAGTCATGATCATTCCGAGCTAGAACAACTGAGTAACACCATTTGGTATTTATAGATAGCGTTGTAATAAGGTGAAAAATTTTTCGACTTCCTCCTCTTCGACGTGATCAGCCCCTTTTAATACATGCTCTTTTAGGTGTTGTTCAATCAACTGATTCATTAAGCCATTCACTGCACCTTTGACTGCTGCAACCTGCTGTAAAACCTCTATGCAAGAACTGTCAGGATTGGTAAGCGATTTCTCGACTGCTGCGAACTGTCCTTGAATCCGCTTAAGACGATTTAAAATTTTCTTATCTTGATGGAGGTGAGACATACTTTTTTTCCTAAAAAATATATACTAGGGGGAGTATGTTGGAAGACTAAAATAAATGCAGCATAGTAACCTAGAACGACGTCATTCTCATCAGTTTGATCAAGGAAATCCCTTGGCTCAAAAAAGAATTTTAATTGCCACTATTTTGACCGCTGTGATGATGGTCTTGGAAATTATGGGTGGCTGGTTTTTTAATTCGATGGCTTTACTTGCCGATGGCTGGCATATGAGCTCGCATATGCTGGCCTTGGGACTGGCTTATTTTGCCTATCGTATGACGCGACATTATGCGCAGGATCAACGCTTTAGTTTTGGTACATGGAAAATTGAAATTCTGGCGGGATATAGCAGTGCGATTTTATTGATGGTGGTCGCGCTGTTGATGGGGATTCAGTCACTGGAGCGCTTATTCAATCCAGTCACCATTCATTTTAATGAGGCGATTCCAATTGCGATTATTGGTCTGATGGTCAATCTGATTTGTGCTTGGCTATTACATGAAGGTGGTGATCACCATCACCATTCGCATAGCCAGCATCATGAAGCACATCATCATGCTCATGACCATCATGATTTAAATCAAAAAGCTGCATTTCTGCATGTGGTTGCCGATGCGGTAACCTCTGTTCTGGCCATTATTGCCTTATTTGCGGCCAAATACTTCGGCTGGAATTTCCTCGATGCTTTGCTTGGAATTGTGGGTGCATTGCTGGTGGCGAAATGGTCTTGGAGGCTAATGCAGGAAACCGGTAAAACCTTACTGGATGCCGAAATGGGTCATCCTGTGGTTGAGGAAATACGTGAGGTGATTGCCGGGTTTTCACAGGTTGACATTACCGATCTGCATGTGTGGAAAGTGGGGACAGGCAAGTTCTCGTGTATTGTTGGTCTGGAAACGACATTGACCGATCTTAATCCTGATCAGGTCAAAGCCGCGCTGGCGATTCATGAGGAAATTGTGCATGCCTCAGTCGAAATTCATCATATTTAACTTAGAACGTCATCGAGTGGCATTTTGATCTACTCGATGAACTTTATATTTTGATTGCAATAAAATAGGGAAGATCACAATTTAGATGATCTATTCTATTTGCCTCATAATTCAAAATGATTAGTTTTAATAATAGAACTTATCATTTTGAATATTCTTTATTGACTCAGTTCTTTTAAAAAAGTCCAAGGGAAAATCCCTTGTTCATGCCCATCATCAAAGCAGATTTGAATCCCATAACCTTGAGAATAGATTGCTGTAATAGAGACATGATCTGTCTTTGGGATTTGCTTTTGGCGCAGACGATTAGAACGACAAAATCCACAAGGACAACTGGCTCTGAGCTGTGCGTGACTAAAATTCTTCTCTGTACCATCTGCCCAAGAGAGAAAAAGGCGTTGCTGTTCGATATCGACTCTAAGCTGATACGGTTCAACTGACACATTGTTTCTCCTTGATCAAAGCGAGTCCAATCCGAATCGATTTACGCACTTCTGGGTCAGGATCTTCGGCATGCTGTAATAAAATATGCTGAGCGGATTCCCCACCAATTTCTCCCAAGGCAATCGCAACTTCTTTACGGAGGTTACTGATGTCATGCTGGAAATTTTCTTGGAGTTTGGCGATTGCCGCTTTGGATTTGAGTAAACCCAAACTGCGTGCAACTGCAATGCGAACTTGCCAATAAGGGTCATCTAGTTGTTGCAAAAGTGGTTGTTCTAATTCAAGGACTTTTAATTTTCCAATGGTCAAAGCAGCTTCGACCCTGAGTTGCCATGCCTCGGCTGTGAGAGAACTGTGTAAAGCTGATAAAATTTCAGGTGTTGAAACTTGAGTTGCCGCCAAGCCACCTGTGGCGGTACGGCGGATTTCAGTATCAACATCATGCTGTGCGATATGTGCTAAGGTTGCTAAGCCTTCCTGTTTCTGCAACCAACACAATGTACTGACTGCTTCTTTACGGACCAAGGCATTGCGATGCTGAACATGCTCTAGGATAGCTTCAAATAAGTGTTCAGCCCGTAACTCCCTAATTGCTCTCAAAATCGAAGCAATCACAAAGTCATCGTGATGCTGCAAATATGTTGCCAGATGATCAGCAGATTCGACATGTTTAATTTCACTTAAGCTTTGCGCTGCTGCAATACGTACATTTTCATGTGGATCGTTCAAGGCTTGGGCCAAAGTATGTAAAGATGTTGTATCCTCCCAACCCTCTAAACGGGTGGCGGCCAACTCACGTACCTTGCTGGCAGGATCATGTAACACAGCATGCTGTAACCAGTTTAATAATTCGGTTTGTTCCTCATCGGCAATATTCATAATTGCGACAAAGCGGATATTTTCATCGTGCTGATTCAGTTGAAGGAGATAATCCGCATAATCCTCATCAATATCCGTCAGGACTGGGTAATTTAGACTCATCTTTTATTGTTCCTAAATAGCGACTTTCTGATTTAAACCGAGTGGATTTAACCGGCTGAGTTCAGCTTGAGTGGCCTGTTTTAATACTTGAATGCAATGTTTTTTAATTTGGGTAAATTCGCTTGAAGTGACCAAATCAACATGACGTGGACGTGCAAAATCCAGTTTGATTTCTTCAATGATACGTCCCGGACGATGGCTCATGATCAAGACCCGATCTGCCAGAAATAAAGCTTCATCAATATCGTGGGTAATGAACAGCACCGAAGTTTGTATGCTTTGCCAGATTTCAAGCAATAGTTCCTGCATCTTTAAACGGGTTTGCGCATCCAATGCACCAAAGGGTTCGTCCATTAGTAATACTCGAGGCTGATTAATCAGTACGCGTGCAATTTCAACCCGTTGTTGCATACCACCAGACAGTTCGGCAGGATACTTATGTTCAAAGCCTTTTAAGCCGACCAGTTCAATCATTTGCACTGCTTGTTCTCGTCTTTTGGCCTTGGAAATCCCTTTCATTTTTAAGCCAAAGCACACATTCTCTAGCACACTTTTCCAAGGAAAGAGCGTGTGCTGCTGAAATACCAGACCACGATCGGAAGAGGGTTTTTCAATAGTTTTTTGATCCAGTAACATGGTGCCCGAGCTAATCGGCAAATGGCCTGCCAGTGCGCCAAGCAATGTTGATTTACCACAACCCGAAGGACCCAGCAAACAGACAAATTCACCTGCCTGAACGTCAAAAGAGACATGATCCAGTGCCTGAAAGCGTTGTTTATCCTGACCCAGATGCAGATTGATATTGTTTAAATGAATATGACCGTACTGATGCATGTTATGCCTTCCTTAACTGATACCAAGGGGTAAGTTTTTTACCGAGATAGCGCAGAAAAGCACTGCTGAACATCCCTAAGGCACCGATCAAGAGCATGCCAACAATAATGTCTGCATAGTTTTGTAAGGTGAAGGATTCCCAAGTGAAATAGCCGATACCGAGCTGACCGGAAATCATTTCAGCTGTGACCAGACAGAACCAGCAAGTTCCCATACCAATAGCAAGACCAGTGGTGATACTAGGTAAAGATCCAGGAATAATCACTTCTCGCAAAATGGCAAACTGACCTGCGCCTAGACTTTTTGCGGACGCAATGAGGCGTTGATCAACGGCCTCAACGCCGTGAATGGTATTGAGCAAGATTGGAAATAACGCCCCTAAAAAGGTAATGAAAATCATTGAAGCTTCTGATGATGGAAACATCAAAATTGCCAAGGGTATCCATGCCACCGCAGGAATCGGGCGCAAGATTTCTAGAGGTGGCATCAATAGGGCCGCTAGCGTTTTGGAATAACCAATCAACAATCCTACAATGACCCCAATCACTGACGCGAGTAAGAAACCAATCAAAACTCGAGCAATACTGGCCTTTACGTGAGCAAGTGCGGTATCCAGTTCGGCAAAAGCCAGTAGAGACTGAATCACCTCTCGTGGCGAAGGTACATTGGAAAAATTGATTAGCCCTAAATTAAAATGATGCTGTGAAGCCAGTTGCCAAAATACCAGACTGAACACCAGTGACATAGTACTCAAGCTGTATGAAATGATACGACTTTTTGAAAATTTCAGCACAGGACGGATTGCCTTAGACTGAGTCGGTTGGGTATCCGCTAAACTATTCATATTGTTTTCTCCTGAATCTCAAAATCCCCCCTTTAAAAGGGGACTTTTCACGAGTCTAAAGACTGACTAAGCTCCGTGAGGCTCCTCCCTTTCTAAAGGGAGGTTGGGAGGGATTTGTTCACTTCACCAACTTTTGGGCATTATTAAAGTCATAGACTTTGCCGCCATGTGTTTTGGCCCAATTGTTGGCATCACCACGCAGTAAGAAGGCACTGATCTGACCGCTTTTATCGGTGGCATACCATGCCAGATTCGCCAGTAATTTGATTCTTAAATGACGGTCTTGGTTATAGACCACACGGATGTTTTTACCGCTTTGCTTTAATTTATTTAAATCTGCAAAGGCCGTTTCAGGGGTGGCATAGCTACGTACTTTGGCCTCACCTTTCACCCAAATCTGTGTGACCCGATCAAAACTCTGAATTGGTTTTTGCGTCAGGGCATCTGTGGCAACCAGAGGGGATTGAGCGTAATTTTTGAGTTGTTGTGCATAATTCAAGCCTGCACTCTGGAAGGCTTTTTTGATGTATTGGTCATCAATGAACTGGCTGACATTGATATCAACATCATCACGACCCAGATATTTCAAGGTATCGACAGCAGTTTGAGTGGCTTGTTTGTATTCAGGTTTCCAGGTCAGGTCACGAGTTTGTACACCGAGAGGTCCATGAAATAAATACACCACTTCTGTAGGAATCCCTGTTTTAGCTGCGATCAGTTCACTGTATTTTTCAGGTTGTTTACGGATTAACTGATCGGCTTCAATCGTCGCGCGTAAATAGGCCTGAATAATTTCTGGATATTGTTGAGCATAGGCTTTGCTGGCTAAAGAACCATGAAAGGTGGGGGTTTTGGCCTGCGCACCGTCATAGATTTTGCGGGCAAAACCTTGATAAGGGAATAATTCGGCAAAAGGGACGAAGTCAGCATGTGCATCAATCTTATTGCTTTTGAGTGCTGGACCCGCCACTTCAGGGGCTTGCGCAATAATTTTGACATCCTTTTTCGGGTCCCAACCTTGTGCAGCAACAGCACGCAGTAAAAGACCATGTGCGGTTGAAGCGAAAGGAACAGAAATGGTTTTTCCTTTTAAGTCCTGAATGGAATTCACTTGCGAATCTAGTGGAACCACAATACCGTTACCGCTACCCGTGGTACTGCCAGAAAGCACACTCAGGAAAATACTTTCTTTGCCTGTCTTTTTAAAAGCGACATTGTTATTGACTGCTGGGAAATCTGCCATTGCGCCAATATCTAAACGACCTGCCACCATTTCACTGGTCAATGGTGCACCAGAGGTAAAGTTTTTCCAGACAATATCGTATTGGGCATCTTTATATTTACCTGTTTTGGGCAAATATTTAGGCAGTAGATTTAACTCGCGAATCAGCAAGCCGCCAGTAGCACAGTTAATGGTGGTATCTTGGGTACCAATCGCAATCCGAATCTTTTCTGCATGTGCCGAGCTAAAGATCGTTAGCAAACTACTACTCAGAATCAGGCTTTTGGCGAAGTGGTTGAGTCTCATGTTGTTCCCCTCATTTAAGTAAATATGGAATGTTGACCTGAATGGCATCGGTCGGGCAGTCTTTTTCGCATGGCATGCAATACCAACATTCATCAAACTGCATGTAGGCTTTGTTGCTGATTGGATGAATCGCCAATAAGTCCATCGGGCAAACATCAACACAGACGGTACAACCCTTGTCCGCAATACATTTGTCTTCATCCACCAATACGGGGGCGGCGGTACGATGGGGAATTTCTTTAAAAATAAAAGCCATGTGATGTTCCTTATTTGACTGTTTCAGCCACTAATTTTTTATTAATCCGCAATCGGTTGTAGGAGTTGGCCTCATCTTGTTCAATCGGGATCAGATAGGGCTCTACCATTTTTTTAAAGCAGACCATATTGCCGTGCTGATCTTTTTTCAGATGGACATGACAGAACCAGTCCTGATCGTTTTTTTCAGGGCAATCTGCACGGTAGTGATAGAGTCCCCAACGGCTTTCTTCACGGAAGAGCGAGGCACGTGCGGCCATTTCGGCGCAGTCCCGAATCACAGCCACTTCGGCGGCACGCATCAATTCGTGTGGGTGACTGGCATTGATCTGCTCAATATCGGCTTTGATTTCCTCAAAGCGTTTCAGCGCAATCTCAATTTTCTGTCGGGTTTTGGGCGGCTGGAGGTAGTCATTGACCATACGGCGTAACTTGTATTCCACTTGCTCGGATGACAATCCTTCTGGACGTTGCAAAGGGGCAAAAATACGAGCTTTTTCAGCTTCGATTTCATCGGCATTCAGTTCTGAATCAGCTTGTTCAATGACATATTCAGCGGCATTGACCCCAGCGAACCAGCCATAGGTAAAGGCACCGAGCATGTAGTTATGTGGAACGGCTGCCATATCACCCGCGCTATACAGGCCTTTGACCGAGGTTTCTGCTTTTTCATTGACCCACACCCCGGAAGCACTGTGACCGCTACAGAAACCGATTTCTGAAATCTGCATTTCTACCATATCTTGGCGATAATCGGTGCCACGTCCTTCATGGAAACGTCCACGACTTGGGCGTTCATTGGTATGTAAAATCTCTTCAATAGTTTGAATGGTCTCTTCGGCCAGATGATCCATTTTCAGGAATACTGGGCCATTGCCACTTTGCAGTTCTTGATAGAACTCCCACATCATTTGGCCTGACCAGTAGTCACATTCAATAAAACGTTCGCCTTTGCTGTTGGCGGTATAACCCCCTAAAGGACCAGTCACATAGGCACAGGCAGGGCCGTTATAATCTTTAATAAGCGGATTGATCTGGAAGCATTCCAGATTGGAGAGTTCAGCTCCGGCATGGTAAGCCATGGCATAGCCATCACCTGCATTGGTCGGGTTTTCATAGGTGCCCATCAAATAGCCAGATGCAGGCAAGCCCAAACGTCCTGCTGCACCGCAACATAAAATCGCAGCCTTGGTTTTGATCACATAGAAATCACCATTGCGACAGTCAAAGCCGAGTACGCCGTTGATCGCTCCCTCAGCATTTTTCAGCAGGCGAGTAGTGACGATGCGGTTATTGATTTTGACTTGCGCACGTTTCAGTTGGCGATACAGGACTTTTTTAATGTCATGACCTTCAGGCATCGGCAGCACATAAGCGCCCATGTGATGGACTTTTTTGACGGCATATTCACCTGTTTGATCTTTTTCAAATTTCACACCCCACTGATCCAGTTGCTGAATGGTGGTGAAACTGTGTTTGGCGTAGGCATAGACTGTAGCTTGATTGACAATGCCATCATTGGCAATGGTAATTTCCTTGGTGTATTGCTCAGGCGTGGCATAGCCAGGAATAATGGCATTATTCAGGCCATCCATGCCCATTGAAATTGCACCACTGCGTTTCACATTGGCTTTTTCAATTAGTAAAACTTTCAGGTTGGGGTTGGCTGTTTTGGCTTTGATGGCTGCCATTGGGCCAGCCGTTCCCCCACCGATGACGACAATGTCATAGTCCAGTGTAATCGTATTCATGTTGTGCCTTTATTAAGTGCGTTTTAATTCACAAGGTTGATGACCTTAGGTATTTCTTTTTCGATCGACTCTTAAACGGTATTGGAAGGTCTCTCCAGAGAAGTACAGATATTCGAAGTCAATTGGGTGGCCAGTATGATCATGGGTCAGTCGTTCCACTCTTAACAGAGGGGCATTGATATCGACCTGCAGCAGTTCACTGAGTTCTTCGTCAGCAAGGGTGGCATCAATGTTTAAATCTGCATGTCCCAAGGCAATGGATAAATCTTCTTCAATTGCTAAAAACACATCACGCGTGGAGAGGTTGATCTCCTGCAAAGCTAGTCCAATCGCTTCGGGTAAATAAGTAAGTTCAAATGAAACGGGTTTACGGTTAAGTAAGCGAATCCGTTTGATTTCCACCACGGTGCTGTTCAGCGAAAGTTTTAATTTCGATGCAATTTGTGGTGTAGCGGGAATGAAGCGAAATTCTTTGACCACGTTAAACACCTCATGTCCCATATTGGTCATGGCTTCTGCAAAGCCTTGTAACTGGGAAATGTTCTGAAAGGTTTTCGGTGCGCTCACAAAAGTACCTTTACCTTGAATCTTGTAAACCAAGTGTTCGAGCTGAAGTTGATTGAGTGCCTGACGAATGGTGATACGGCTGACGTTAAATAATTCACTCAGTTCTTTTTCAGATGGTAACTGCTGATGAATCTGATAAGTTCCATCAACAATCTGCTGCAGCAGGGCCTGATAGACTTGATCATACAACGGGCGTTCGCCACTCAGTTTATTTACAATCGGTTGGTTCATTGAATTTAAACTTGTTATAACAACTTGGTTGTTAGATTAGCGATTATGCAAAATGAAGAAAAATAACTTATGCAGCAAAAAATATCTGTTTTTGTGCATTGTCTATTGAGAGAGATAAAAATAAAGATGCTTTTTATCGTTTTATGAATGGATGATTTCTATTGAGATATAAATGAAAATCAAGATTTTAAGATACATTGATTTTCATTTGGTTTGCTATTGTCACTAGATTTATAAATGAAAGTGATCGTTTTAGCTTGGCGTATTTTGCGGAAATAAGACTGGTTCTGCGGCTAATTTTTCCGCCAGATATTGAATGAAGACACTTAATTTAGGTGGAACATGACGAGTAGGTGGATAGAGCAACCATGCGCCACCACTGTAGTGGGTTTTAAAATGCCAATCAGGTAAGACCTGAACCAGTGTGCCTTGTTCTAAGGCATGGCGTGCCACGAAGTAAGGCAAACTGGCAATGCCTAAGTGTTGTAAAGCAGCACTGAGACGCACGCCGGTATGATTGGCTGCATAACGACCACGGACTGGCACCGTAATCGATTTCTGTTCTTGCTGGAATTTCCACTTCGAATCATTGGGCTGTTCACCCAAATAAATACATTGGTGCTGCTTTAAATCATGAGGATGTTGTGGTATCCCATTCTTGTGTAAATATTCAGGCGTGGCACAAATCAAATGATCAATATCAATCAGTTTTCGTCCCATTAAGCCACCCGGTGGCTGTTCGGTAATACGAATCGCCAGATCGACACCATCATCAATCAAGTCAATATAGCGGTCTTCCAATAGCAATTGAATATCAATTTTAGGATACAGTGCCAGGAATTCGGGCAAATGTGGATGCAGCATAAAATGCCCAACGGCTTTGGGCACACTGATCCGAATAATGCCCTGTGGTTCAATATGAAACTGACCTGAGCTTTCCATTACTGCCTGTGCCGCATTGACCATGTCGACACAGCGTTCGTACACCTGTTGACCACTTTCACTTAAACGCAGTTTACGTGTGGTGCGGTGCAATAAGCGTGTGCCTAAAGCGCGTTCTAAACGGGCAATGGCACGGCTCACTGCAGACGGAGTGGAACCGAGCTGACGCGCCGTTTCAGAAAAGCTTTCCGTTTCGACAACTTTGACAAAAGTAGCCATTTCATTTAACAGAACCAGACTTTGATTTGTGCTCATGAGGCAAAAGTTATTTTGATTTTTATTGGATTATCGCGTTTGGAAAATCGAAATACAATCATTTTCTATTGTCATGGTGTGGAGATAAATGAAATGTGGGAGTTATATGGGCATGAATTCTTAGCCTTGGCATTGATCCATTTTATGGCTGTTGTATTACCGGGGCCTGATTTTATTATTACGGTACGACAAAGTGTTCGTTATGGTTATTTAATTGGCTGTATCACTGCAATCGGCATTGGTGTCGGCATTTCGGTGCATGTGTTTTATACCTTGGTGGGGGTTGGCGTGCTGATCCAGCAAAGTGTCTGGTTAATGTCGTTATTACGTGTTGCAGGCGCGGCTTATTTGATTTATTTGGGCTGGCAATGTTTACGTAGTCAGCCGAATGCCAATCTGGATATTTTGGCAGGGGAAGCGCTGGGCAAACCGAGCTTGATCCAAGCCTTTAATATGGGTTTTTTAACCAATGCGCTGAATCCTAAAGCGACAGTTTTCTTTCTGGCGATTTTTACCACGATTGTTAGCCCAACCACACCGTTAAAGGTTCAAATTGGTTATGGCATCTGGATGTGTCTGGTCAATGCGTCATGGTTTATTTTGGTGAGTATCATGTTTGCACAACCGGTTGTACGGAAACGCTTTTTGGAGTTTGGGGTGTACTTTGAACGGGTAATGGGGGTTATTCTGAGTGCAGTTGCATTACGATTGATTTGGAGTGTGGCCTTTGCCTGAATAGAAAAAGACTGCACTGAGGCAGTCTTTTTTATTGGAGAGGGGTTAAGCACTGCGTTTGTTTCTGCTCAGTTGATGTAAGACTGACACCAGCAAATCAATTTCTTCCGTGGTGTTGTAAAACGCCAAAGATGGGCGCACCGTTTGTTCCACACCAAAACGACGCAAGATCGGCTGAGCACAATGGTGTCCTGAACGCACTGCAATGCCATGTTGATTCAGTGCCTTACCCACTTGCTCGGTTGAATAACCTGCAAGGGTAAAGGACATCACACTGGCTTTGTTTTTCGCCGTGCCAATCGGTCTCAAACCTGCAACGCTGCTTAGTGCATGCTGGCCATATTCCAGCAAGTCATGTTCATAACGGGCAATATTATGAATGCCGAGGCGTTCCACATATTCCAGTGCAGCGCCTAAACCAACTGCATCGGCAATATTGCCTGTACCTGCTTCAAACTTGTTGGGGGCAGGTTGATAAACCACTTGCTCGAAGCTGACGTCCTGAATCATATTGCCGCCACCTTCCCACACAGGCATGGTCTCCAGAATTTCAGGTTTGGCATAGACTGCACCAATACCTGTTGGCCCAAAGACTTTATGTCCTGAGAATACAAAAAAATCCGCATCAATTGCCTGCACATCGGTTGGCATATGCGAAACAGATTGAGCACCATCAACCAAGACCCGCACCCCTTTGGCATGCGCGATTTTGATCACCTCAGCCACAGGGGTGACCGTACCTAAGGCGTTGGAGACTTGGGTAATCGAGATCAGTTTGGTTCGCTCATTAATCAGTTTTGGCAGTTCTTCCAAAATGATTTGACCGGTATCATCCACAGGAATGACACGGAGTTTGGCACCGACTTTTTTGGTGAGTTGGAACCAGGGTACAATGTTGGCGTGATGCTCAAGATGCGACACAATGATCTCATCACCTTCAGCAATATTCTGCTCACCCCACGTCTTGGCTATCAGATTAATCCCTTCGGTGGTGCCACGAACAAAAATGATCTCTTTGGATGATTTTGCCCCAATAAAACGGGCCACGACATTACGTGCATGTTCATAAGCATCGGTCGCACGCGCTGCCAGTTCATGTGCTGCACGATGAATATTGGAATTTTCATGCTGATAAAAATAGGCAATACGATCAATCACGCTTTGTGGCTTCTGCGTCGTTGCTGCATTATCAAACCAGACCAGAGGACGGCCATTGACGCGTTCTTGCAAGATTGGAAAATCACGACGAATGGCCTGAATATCCAAGGGCTGAGCGGCATTGGCAACAAACTGCGGCTGTGAGGCTTGGTAATTGCCGTAATCTGTATTGCTCTGAGGTAGATCTAGAAAGTAGAAACCTGAGGACGCAGTACTTTGGGGTTGGGCTGAACGTGGCTGGTCTTGCTGCAATAAACTTTTTAGCGCATCGCCGTGTGGTAATTGAAATGATTGTGCTGTTGCAAAACTGGCAGCATCAAATTCAGAATTTGATGTGCTGGGTGCTGCAAAATCATTTAAAAAATAAAATGGTGATGCCTCGCTTGCCGATGGGCGAGAAGGTTCAACCAAAGGCACATTCGGTGAGCTATGAATAGCTTGTGGAAAATTTGGTTCAATTGGTGGACGAGGCAAGTTCGCCCCACCGACTACTGGCGCAGATGCAATCGCACGACGTTCAGGATAATCGGGATAGTTTGGGATATGCTCGGGATATTCAGGGTTCAAACTTTTTTCATAAGCAATATTGGGCGCACGACCACTGAGCGCTGCTAAAGGTTCAGCAGGCTGAGGTTGATGTGGCGGTGTACCGACATTGGGCAAGTCCAAATTCAAACCAGAAGGGTGACCACTGCCTGAGCTTGGCAGTGCAGCAAAAAATTCAGAGGCGAGTCTTGAAAGTGTTGCTTCATCTGGGAAGTTGGACGGTGGGCTAACACCGACCACTTCAGAACCCGTTGGACTACCTTGCAAATTATTTGTAGTTAACTGGGTAGTCATGATATTTGTCCACCTCCACATCTTCGAGCACAGCCAAAGCATCCTCAGTCAATACTGCCAATGAACAGTATAGTGAGATCAGATAAGACGCAATTGCATTGCGATTGATGCCCATAAAGCGTACGGAAAGCCCTGGGGACTGCTCGCCAGCCAAGCCCGGTTGGAACAAGCCCACAACACCTTGACGTTTTTCACCTACACGGAGTAACAGGATTTTGGTTTTACCATCTTCCACTGGAATTTTATTGGATGGAATCAGTGGGACACCACGCCATGTGATGAACTGTGAACCAAATAAACTGACAGTTGGTGGCGGTACACCACGACGGGTACATTCACGGCCAAATGCAGCAATCGCATCTGGATGTGCAAGGAAGAAACCTGGTTCTTTCCAGACCTTACGCAATAAATCATCAAAGTCATCTGGTGTTGGGGGGCCATTTAAAGTTGAGATACGCTGTTCATCTGCGACACTGGCCAATAAACCATATTCAGGGTTATTGATCAGCTCGCTTTCTTGGCGTTCTTTTATGGTTTCAATGGTTAAGCGTAATTGTTCTTTGATTTGATCATGTGGGCTGCTGTAAAGATCAGCAACACGGGTATGGATATCCAAAACAGTAGAAACACCATTTAAGAAATATTCCCGCGGTTGCGCATCATAATCAACAAAGGTTTGGGGCAATGTAGCCTCATCACGTTGTGTGCATGCAACTTGGATGTCATCGGTATTGCTGACACGGTTGACGCGATAAATACCTGCTTCAACAGGAATCCATTGCAATAAATGCGTGAGCCAACGCGGGGTAATGGTCGAAAGTTGTGGAACGGTCTTGGTGGCATTGGCAAGCTGTCTAGCGGCATGGTCCCCAAGTGCAAGTTGGACTTTATCAGTGGTTTTTGCCATGAATCAATTTTCCTGTTGTCTTTGGCTTTGTTAATAAAATTGGTTTTATTGCAATAATGTTTAATGATTTATTCAACTAGACTAGTGACTATTTAGTATTTTTAAAAATATTATTATGAGATAAATAATCATAAATTATTTACTTATTACTCATAAGAATATATTTATAAAAAATAAATATAAGTGTTGAATATACGTTTGTTTATTCTGAAAAATATTTAAATAACTCATTAATTTAAACTTTACTATTATGTAATGACTCACTTGGCGACTGTAAAATCTGGCTGCCTGCTGCAACACTATGTGTCAGCCAAACGTTACCGCCAATAATGGAGCCCTTACCAATGGTGATGCAGCCTAAAATGGTTGCACCTGCATAAATCACCACATGGTCTTCAACAATTGGGTGACGGGCATAATCTTTTTTCAGTGCCCCATCTTCATTCAGCTCGAAGCGTTTCGCGCCGAGCGTAACGGCCTGATAGATGCGCACATACTCGCCAATCACTGAGGTTTCACCAATCACTACACCTGTGCCATGATCGATAAAGAAGCCTTTTCCAATTTGGGCGCCTGGATGAATATCAATCCCTGTGGCCGAATGCGCCAATTCAGAAATAATGCGTGAGAGCAGTGGAACACTGTGATAGAGCTGATGCGCTACACGATGATGAATAATTGCTAAAATCCCTGGATAGCAAAGCAGGACTTCATCAACACTATGCGCTGCGGGATCACCTTCATAAGCAGCACAGACATCGGCATCCAACAAGCGACGGATGTTAGGTAAGGTATTGGCAAAATCTTGTACGATGGTCTGTGCCAAAGCGACTTGCTGTTCGTACAGCAGACGCTCATTACTTGAAACAGGGATGGGTTTAACCCGACTTTTGGCTTCGTAATTTAAAGCCAACTTGACCTGCGCAAACAGTTCATTCAAGACACGGTCAAGGGTATAGGCAATATAATAATCTTCTGTTTCTTGGCGTAGATCGCTCGGCCCAAGTCGCATTGGAAATAAGATCCCACACAAATCATCTAAAATTGACTTCAGCGCATTCTTAGATGGCAGTTCACGTCCACCAAACTCTTTGATGCGATGTTGACGTTCTCTCCATTCATGTCGTGCTTGTTGTAGGCCTTCCACGACAGGCTGTATTTTCCATTGGCTCACGCGAGTTCCTTGCAAAACGAGATATTAAATAAATCGTAAAATAATTGCTTAAAAAAGCAGCTTTAATCTTGTAACCAAGGTAACTGATGCGTACGCCAGCCATTGCTTTGATTACGTTGTTGTTGCTCGTTTAAATCACCTTCAAAACCTTCCAGCACATTATAAACTTGGGCAAAACCCGCACTAAAAGCTGCTGCCGCTGCTAAGGCTGAGCGTTTTCCACTACGGCAGAGTAATAAAATGGTTTGATCTTTACCGACTTTGCTATCTAGTTCTTTCAGAAAACGTGGATTGCGGTTAAATGATGTTCCAGTAGCCCAGGCTACATGGATACTTTCTGGAACATAACCCACAAATTTACGTTCTTCATTGGTACGGACATCCACTAAAACAGCATGGCCTTGTTGAACAAGAAACCAGGCTTCAGCAGGAGGAATGCTGCCTGTAAAATCAAGCTCATTTTCTTCTGCATAATGTTGCGCACGCTGCAGTATATGTTGTGGATCGTTTGAAGAACCGTGAGAACTAAAGTTGGATTCCACAGCTTGAGCAGAATCAAATTGAGCATTCATTTTTATAACCTCTATATACATCAACGTGATGTTTTTTTTATCTTAGGACTGTTTCGATATTCAGGAAAATAAGCAAAATTTATTTATATATCTATTTTTGATAAATAATAGGTTTTTATTAACTTGTTCGGAATATAGTTTAAAACTGAATTTTAAAGTGAATGTGCTTATTTAATTTAAATATAGAATTATCAGGATTAAATATTTTACTTTTCAATTAAAATAAAGGATAAATATTTAAAAGAGTGATTTGGAAAATTAAATGCAAGAACAGTAAAAATATCAAAATTGATGATAAAAGCAGCATAAATTGTCTAAGCCTTATTCTTATCTCATAAAAGAATAAGCAACTCACTTTTTCTTATTTTTAATCATAAAGCAAGCCGAATACCATAAGCCTATATTGTTGAAAGATCATTTAATTATGGGCATCAAGAACGCTAAGCCGCTAATTGTTACAGCGATCGTCCTTGTGACGATTGTTGCTTTTATTGTCTATCAAAATCAAAAAGATGCTGCACCAGTTCAGTCTAAAAATAACAAGGCAGTGGTGATTGCCTATCAAACGGGTGTTGATCCAACCAAAGTGGCACAGGCCAATGGTGATTATGAACGTGATAGTAATCAAGCAATTCAATGGCGTAAGTTTGATGCAGGATCAGATGTGGTCAATGCACTTGCTTCTGGTGATGTCGTGATTGGTAATATCGGTTCTAGTCCATTGGCAGCCGCAGCTAGCCGTGATTTACCGATAGAAGTATTTTTGGTGACTGCAAAATTAGGCGGCTCCGAAGCTTTAGTTGTGAGTAATAAATCTGGGATTCAGACGCCTCAAGATTTAATTGGCAAAACTATTGCCGTTCCCTTTGTTTCAACGACACATTACAGCCTGTTATCAGCACTCAAGCATTGGAATATTGCAGATAATCAAGTCAAGATCATTAACTTACGCCCACCTGAAATTACAGCAGCTTGGGAGCGTGGTGATATTGATGCAACTTATGTTTGGGAACCTGCATTGAGTAAAGTTAAAGCCAGTGGTCATGTCTTAACAGACTCAAAACAAGTCGGCGAGTGGGGTGCACCAACTTATGATTTATGGGTAGTGCGTAAAGATTTCGCTGAAAAAAATCCAGAATTCTTAAAAGCCTTTGTACAAACCAGCTTAAAGCAGATTGAAAGCTATAACCAAGATCCGAAAGCATTTGAGCAAAATGCGGAGAATATCCAGAAAATTGCTCAGTTGACAGGGTCGGACAGCAAAGATATTCCATTGCTTCTTTCAGGAAATCTGTACCTCGATCGTCAGCAACAGCAAGCGACTTTATCGGGTGAATTTGCCAAGAATATTTTCGATACCGCAACTTTTTTAAAGAGCCAAGGTAAAGTCGATCAAGTCAAACCTGATTATCAAAATAATGTGACCACCAATTTCTTACAGCCATAGGAGATCTAAATGAGCGTATTAGCTGCCGAGCATCTTCATTTAACTTTTCCAAAGCAGACTGTACCTGTATTGCAAGATATCAATCTGAAGATTGAAGAAGGTACGTTGACTGTGATTTTGGGTGAGTCTGGCTGTGGTAAAACGACATTACTCAACATCTTAGCTGGCTTTCAACAGCCAAGTTCAGGCCAGATTAAACTGGATCGTGAAGTGGTGACTGCGCCTGATGCGCGCCGTGCGGTAGTATTTCAGGATCATGCGCTGTTACCTTGGTTAAATGTCTCTGAAAATATCGGTTTTGCTTTACAGCTCAAGGGTTTGAAAGCGCAAGAAATTCAGCAGCAAGTCGATGCAATTCTAAAAATTGTTGGTTTAAGTCACGTGGCTCAAGCCAATATCTGGGAATTGTCCGGTGGCATGAAACAACGGGTTGGGATTGCACGTGCCTTGATCAGCCATGCGGCATTTATTTTACTGGATGAGCCTTTTGCTGCGCTTGATGCCTTTACCCGTGAAACCATGCAACAGTTGGTGCTGGATTTATGGATTGAACAAAATAAATCGTTCTTCTTGATTACTCATGACATTGAGGAAGCACTATTGCTGAGTAATCAACTGGTGCTAATGACTGCTCGCCCAGGCAAGATTGTCGAAACTTTAAAGCTGGATTTTGCAGCGCGTTATAAGCAAGGCGAATCGATTCGTGCGATTAAGTCTGATCCGAAATTTATCCAATTACGCGAGCAATTGTTTGAACGTTTACGTGCGCAGAAACAGACAGGACATGAGGTGGCTGTATGACGGGTCAAGCAAAAAATACAGCTTATGAGCTGAGTAAGACAGAACAACTACAATCGACGAATCAAGCTCAGTCTGCTTCTTTTTTGAGTCCAATAGGAGCTTTCTTTACTCGTCATCGTAGTTTAGCACTCAGTCTTTCCAGTGTACTCGGTGTCTTGGTGATTTGGTATTTGATTACCGCATTAAAAATTGTCCCAAGCCTGTTTTTACCCAGTCCACAAGCGGTATGGCAGAAGTTCCTTGAAGTCAGCCAGCAAGGTTTTATGAAAGCCACTTTATGGCAACACTTGGCAGCAAGTATTTCACGTGTCTTATTGGCCTTAGTTGCCGCGATAGCCATTGGTGTGCCTTTAGGTTTATGGATGGGTTTAAACAAATGGGTGCGTGCAGTGCTTGATCCATTGGTTGAGTTATTGCGTCCGATTCCACCTTTGGCCTATTTACCACTATTGGTGATCTGGTTCGGGATTGGTGAAACCACTAAAGTGCTTTTGATTTTCTTTTCGATCCTTGCACCTGTGATTATCAGCAGTACCCATGGCGTACTCAGCCATCAGCTCAACCGTGAGCGTGCAGCATTGTCTTTAGGCGCAAGCCAGTCGCAAGTGTTTTGGCATGTGATTTTACCAACCGCTTTACCGCATATCTTGACGGGTATCCGTATTGGTTTGGGGGTGGGCTGGTCAACCTTGGTGGCTTCGGAATTAGTGGCAGCAGATCGAGGCATTGGTTTTATGGTGCAGTCTGCAGCACAGTTCCTGATTACCGACACAGTGGTTCTCGGCATTATTGTGATTGCGATTGTCGCGGTTAGTTTTGAATTGTTTTTGCGTTGGTTACAGAAGCAATTATCTCCTTGGTATGGCCAACAGTTATAAGTGTGAGTAGTAAAAGATGACCTTAAATATTGAAGTTATTAAACCAACAATCGGTGCCATTATTCACGATGTTGACTTAAACACGGCTGATGAAAATACTACACAACAAATTCAACAGGCCTTGCTAGACCATCATGTAATTTTCTTCCGCAATCAGCAGCTCGCACCTCAGGCGCAAGCTGAGTTGGCACGTAGTTTTGGTTCTTTGCATATTCATCCGATCTATCCATCTATCGTGGATGTGCCTGAAATCATTGTATTGGACAGTTGGAAACAAGACTTACGTGATAATGAACTTTGGCATACCGATGTCACTTTCAGCCAAAAGCCACCATTGGGCTGTGTATTACAAGCCATCAAGATTCCACCTGTAGGCGGTGATACACTCTGGTCAAGTGGCGCGGCGGCATTTGCTGCTTTGAATAAAGACTTGCAGCAGAAGTTAAAAGGCTTAACCGCAACACATGACATTCGTCAGTCTTTCCCGATTGAACGTTTTGCGCATAATGATGTTGAGCGTCAAAAACTGGAAGAAACCTTTAAGCGTAATCCACCCGTTGTTCATCCTGTGGTCAGAACACATCCTGTAACAGGCCAGCCCATCTTGTTTGTGAGTGAAGGATTTACTACACGTATTAATGAGCTGGATGAGGCTGAAAGTGCTGAATTGTTGCAATATTTATTTGCGCATGCCACCAATGAACGGTTCCATTTGCGTTGGCAGTGGCAGGCAGGCGATGTCGCGATTTGGGATAATCGTTGTACGCAGCATAAGGCTTTATTTGATTATGGTGATGCACATCGAATTATGCATCGTGCCACGATCAACGGTGATGTGCCGTTTTATCAAGCAGCGAGTTAAAATTTAGTTTTAATTTTTTGCTTCGGTGGAATCTTACAGAGATCTCATCTTATTTTGGATAAGCATCCGTTTTCTCTCTTACTTTTCAGGGATGAAAAGTAACAAAAATCCTTTGTTTGGCTGATGATACTTCCTTGTATCACAGCCAAACTGGCGGCATCCATGCCGCCGAGCGCGCTAGTGAATATTTGCGAGAATTTAAAATTACAAGAAAAAGCATTTACGGTTTGGTTTTATCTGCATTTGCGCTTGGAAATTTCTAGACCGTTTTATTCTTAGGTATTCAGTAAAATGCTCTCTTGTTTATAAACCGAAGGCGCTTGTCCCGTCCAGCGTTTAAAGGCACGTCGAAATTCACGTAATTCGCTAAAACCCAATTGCAGGCTAATTTCACTCATCGACAGGTTTTGTTCCAGTAATTGCTTGGCTTTGCGTTCTAACACATTTTGCCGAATTTGTTGAAAACTCAAGCCCTCTGCTAATAATTGCCGTCTTAAATGGCGTTCGCTGATCCGTAAATGTTCAGCAGCGTGCTGCATCTCAAAGCGTTCAGGTAAGTGCTGTTCAATCAAATGATCGAGTAAATGTACATAGCCGACTTGATTGAGCTGGTCGATTTCTTTTAAGGACTGTTCACAGATTTGGATAGCAGTTGCGTAGTTGGCAGGGCTATAATTTTTTAAGCTGCGTTGTAACAGGCGGCTACTAAAACGCATGATATTTTTATCACAGTTAAATTCGACTGGGCAGCCAAAAAAATCGTTATATTGTGCTTGGTATTCGTTGGGAAAATAGCTGAGCTCAAGACTGATCACATCATCATGATCGCCCAACATGGCGTTTAAACAGGTGATGATGCTGCTGAATAATTCATCATAGAAAAAGGCTTTCAGTTCATTGCAGGGATAAGGTTCGGTGACTTCCAATTCACAAAGATCAGCGTGGATAGAAAAGTCGATATTCAAGACACTGCCAGAAATCCGATGGTAGCGCAGCGCAATGTCTAAAGCATCTGCAACCGTTTTACACGATTGCATGGCAAAGCCCAAAATCCCCATTGAAATCAAACCTTCACTACTGCCAAGTTTTAAACCAAGGTCGGGTTGTTGGTAGGTTGCAATAGCCTGACGTATCACATCACATAGTTGAGGGAAACGAACCACACCTTGGGTTTGCTGTATTTGTGCAGTGTCTAAACCTGAATTCTCAAACCATGCAGCATAATCCCACTGTTGCTGCTCTGCATAATGGATCAGGCTCGCCAGAATGGTGGGTGGAATAAATTGCTGTTGATCATTTTTATCGCTGCTACGTATAGGCATAAGTCCGTTTTGCCCCCCACAGAAAAGTGTCTTTAACCCTGTTGGGTATCGCATAATTTTGATTAACTTTCAACATGCTTTAACACAGTTAGAAAAAGAATTGAAAGGAAGTCGTGATGTATCAGGTGGGTTGGGACAAGCAGCAAATCAAAATTACACCGAAAGGTTATGCCATGTTTGGTTATGGGCAATGGTCGCATCGTGCTTATGAACAGCGTACGGCTTTATATGCCCGTAGTGTGAGCATCGTCGATCCATCCGGTCATCGACTGCTACTTTGTTGTCTTGATTTAGGTTGTATTACCCATGCCATGCGCAGCCAAACGATAGCGCAGCTCACGCAGATCTTAGGTTCACAATTTGATGATAATCAATTGGTGTTAATGGCGACCCATACCCACTCTGGGCCTGGTGGCTGTGGTTATGAAGCCTTATATAATCTACCGACACCTGGTTTTGTGCCTGAACATCTCAGTGCAATTGTCGAGGCGATTGTACTGAGTATTCAAAATGCAATCGGGTCTGAACAAGACACCGAGATTTTCTTGGGGACGCAACATTTTTCAGAACATACTGCTGTGGCATGGAACCGCTCAATCAAAGCTTATAATCTTAACCCAGAGGTTCAGCCGCGCACTGAGGCTGAAACGCATTTAGCCTTAAACCGTGAAATGCAATTGCTTGGTTTTTATCGTAAACAAAAATTGCAGTCCTTTATTTCTTTCTTTGGGGTACATGCAACCTGTTTGGGAAATTCTTTAAACGCCTATGATGGCGATAATAAAGGTTATGCGGCTGCATTTTCTGAGCAGGCTTTAACTGAGCAAGGAATTCAAAATCCAGTCACGATTTTTGCTCAAGCAACCGCAGGGGATGTATCGCCACATTTTCATGGCAAAGATCAGCTCAAGATTCGCAATCGAATTAAGGGTGAGCAGGAGTATCAATACGCGCAACAAAATGGGCGTTATCAAAGTGAACTGGCTTTAAGTACCTTGCAAGGGAATATTGCTAAAAATTTAGAAAAAGTCGAAGGCAGGATCGATGCTGTTTTGTCCTATGTTGATCTGAGTAATATTGAGATTCCCGATGCATTTGCAGCGGGGCAAAAGCATGCAAAGACCAGCCAACCTTGTCATGGTACTGCATTTTTTGCAGGCACACCTGTGGATGGTTTAGGTGCACCCAAACCCTTAATCATGGGGATGCAATTTTTAGCCGATCAATTTCGCAAACAAAAAATCAAGCATCCCAAAGCAGCAGACTTTGCAGACTATCAACAGCTGTATGCATCTCAAGGGCCGAAACAGATTTTACTGGAAGCAGGTGCCAAAAAGATTTTAGGTCAACCGATTGGTTTTCCGCCGAGTATGCTTGATCCGCTGATTGCCGAAATGAATCGACAAGTGAAAGCAGGGGCGATTCAGCACAGTCCTTTAGTCCCAAGTGTGGTTCCCTTACAAATTGTGCGATTAGGTCAATTGGCTTTGATTTGCTGCCCAGGAGAATTTACGACTATCGCAGGGCAGCGTGTAGTTGATACAGTTAAACAGATGCTTGCAGCACAGGCTTCAATTGAAAGCGTTTGGTTGGCATCGTACTGCAATGATTATATGGGTTATGTCACCACCTATGAAGAATACCAAGCGCAGGCGTATGAAGGTGGACATACCTTATTTGGTCAATGGACATTGGCAGCCTGTCAGAGCAAGTTCCAAGGCTTAGCAGAACAGTTATTATTAGAAAAAGATAAACGTCATTACGATGAAATGACACGACCACCGCACATTCCAGTGCAGGAACTCGCAAAACGCACTAATCATGGCAATTTAAAAACTGCCGTCAGCCAAGGAGAGGCAGTATGAGGGATTTAACACAAGGCATTTGGTCGAACTGGTCTGGCTTTCAAAAAGCCAAGCCACAACAGATTTTGCAACCTGCCAATATTCAAGAACTACAGGCTATTGTTCAGACGCAGCAAAAAATACGGGTAGTGGGTGCAGGGCATTCCTTTACGCCGTTGGTCTGTACTGATGCAACCTTATTGTCTTTGGATCATATTGCCGGAATAGCCTCTACCGATTTCGAACGCTGCCAAAGCAGCATTTATGCAGGCACACGTTTATATGACCTAGACCAACATTTACAACAACAATCGATCAATCAGGCTTTAATGAATCAGGGCGATATTGATCAGCAAAGTCTGGCGGGTGCGGTCTCTACAGGCACACATGGCACAGGCGCAGATTTACATTGTATTTCGGCCTATGTTGAGGCATTTGAGTTATTGACGGCATCGGGTGAAATCCTGAAATGCAGTCGCACAGAACATCCTGAAGTTTTTGCCGCAGGGCGAGTTTCTTTAGGTAGTTTAGGCATCTTGACCCAGATCACCATGCAAAATCGCCCACGCTATAAACTCAAAGAACATATTCAACTTTGTCCTGTAGAGGACATGATGCAACACATTCAGCAATGGAAACATCAGCATCGACATATTGAGTGCTTTGTGTTTTCCCATGAAAAGCAGTTGATGTTGAAAACCTTGGATGAGACCGATGAAGCGGTTTTGCCTCGTAAGGAAAATTTCCCATCGGATGATGCCTTACTAACCTTTTGTTCCGAATTAACCAAAAACTTTCCTTCGCTGAATCCTTATTTACAGAAGCTATTAGGGATCTTTGTCAAACCAACCACTTATGTCGATTGGTCGAGCAAGATATTTCCAACACCGCGCAATACCAAGTTCAATGAAATGGAGTATCAGATCCCTGTTGATCGTGGAATTGCCTGTCTGGATGAAGTGTTGCATGCCTTAAGAACGTATAAAGTTGCGACCTTTTTTCCGCTCGAATTTCGCTTTGTCAAAGGCGATGATATTTGGCTCAGTCCTTTTTATCAGCAGGATTCCATTTCGATCTCGGTGCATCAATATCATAAGCAAGACCCGCGTTTGATTTTTGATGTGGTCGAGCCAATCTTGCAAAAATATAAGGGGCGTCCGCATTGGGGTAAAATGCATCAAATGAACAAGACACAGCTTCGGGCTTTATATCCAAAGTGGGATGATTTTATGGCTTTGCGTCAGCAGCTTGACCCAGAAGCCAAATTTTTAAACCCCTATCTGGAAAAGCTGTTTTTAGGTTAAATCGAATTTTTATGAGTTGAAAGTACTTAACGGAATCATATCGAATTCCCATCCAATTAAGGGTGAAGCTTTCGGCTAGATTTACTTTGGTTTCGTCCTGAGAAGCATTTCAAGCTTCGCAAGATGTATTTAAACTCTTGCGTTTTGCCAAAGCTTTGGTCGCTTTGGCTTGCTCAGGTTGTAGATGACATTCCCTCGTATAAGATGGTTTTTTAGGATCACGATTAAATAAAAAAGGTATCGCCATGTTGGATCATTATTTTAAACAACTCAATCTCGATCTAAAAAAACAGGGGATTGCCACTCCGCAACTGATCATCGATGAAGCGGCTTTAAAACAGAATATCCAGCATGTGCAAGTACGATTGTCTCATGCACCGCATTTAAAAGCGCGCTTGGTGGTGAAGTCATTAGCCAGTCTGGATTTACTCAAGTTGTTATCTGCCCGAATCAACACCCAGCGCTTTATGGTGTTTCATCAACCACATATCGTTTTAATCTTAGAAAATTTTGCTGAAGCCGATATCTTGTTGGGTAAGCCGATGCCCGCTCAAGCCGTACGTCACTTCTTTGAACAGCATCCAGAATGGTCAAATGCCAATATCCAGTGGCTGATTGATAGCAAGCAACGTTTACAGCAATACCTAGAGATTGCTCAGCTCTATTCGCTATGCTTGGATGTAAATATTGAGATTGATGTCGGTTTACATCGTGGTGGCGTGCAGTCGACAGCGCAAATGGTCGAAATATTAAAGTTAATTCAACAGTATCCGCAGTATTTAAAACTTTCTGGTTTGATGGGCTATGATGCGCATGTCAGCAAGATCCCAGCCATTATTAAAAAGCCTGAATTGGCCTATCAAAGCTCGCAGCAGACCTATGCCGATTACCAAAAGCTAATTAAAGAGCAGTTCCCAACGCTGTGGAAGCATGAGCTTTGCTTTAATGGCGGAGGCAGTCCAACCTTTAGTTTTCATACGACTGAAAGTGTCTGCAATGATTTGTCTTTTGGTTCAATGCTGCTCAAACCGAGTGATTTTGACAGTGATTTTTTAAGGGCCTTGCAACCCGCCTTATGGATTGCTGCACCGGTATTAAAAATCTTGCCATTTACTCAACTGCCATCGATGTCATTGTTGGATAAATTGCCACATAAGTGTAAGGCGCTGTTTATTTATGGTGGCTATTGGCTGGCTGATTATGTCTATCCTGACCAAGCGCATACCCATGCATTGTATGGTCGTAGCAGTAATCAGGAGTTGGTCAATGTACCGAAGGATTGTGATATTCAAGTCGATGATTTTGTGTTTTTAAGACCGACACAAAGTGAAGCAATTATTCCTCAGTTTTCCAAGTTAAAGCTGTATCGCACACATGCTTTTGAGACATGGCAAACGTTTAGTGAGTAACGGCATTGCGATTGCCAATAGCCGACCTAAAAGTTTGTTAACGATTTTGAGCCTTAAAAGAAATCTGCCAAATGACAGCTTTTCGCTTCAGTCAGATTTTCAATGGAATCGACCAGTAAAACATTGGTATCTTTTTCGCTTTTATAGGCTGCAATCACTTCTGCATAAATCGGCTGTTTGAGTTTTGAGGCTTTGGAGATAAAACTTGATACCGCCTTTTCCTTAGACCAATCTGCATCTTTTAGCACATATTCATTTTCTACACTATCACATCGCGTCAAAGTGGCTTTTTTATCCTTTATGGTTAAGGTGCCCATAAAAATATCCATACTTTCTTGCGGTTCAGTTGAATTGGCAAAAGTAGTGAAAGGAAAAAGTAAGCTAAATATAAAAAAGACAAAGGACATTTTTTGCATTGGATTTTTGCTCGTGATTAGGTTCATTATCAGAATAATATTGCCGAGATTCTAATCTAACTGTTTTCCTCAAGCATAGGAAATCATGAAGTAGGAACAGGATTTGAAGCGGATCATGTTCCTACGTGGCTGAATAGCTGATTGAAATGATTTGCTAAAAATGATAGCCAATTTTTAGACCATAAGCGATGGCGCTGTTATTGTTAAAATCGGCCTGTTCTGCAATCGGTTTAATGCCAGGCACTGGGATGTAATAAGTACCATCTTCGGCAACGACATCGCCTAACCAGAAGTATTTAACTCCAGCCGCAATAAAGTAGTTCTGAGCAGGGTTGAACTGAACACCTAAGCCAAGCCCCCAAGAGCCTTTGGTTGGATTTAAGGTCGATGCAGGGTCGCCTGTACCTGAGTCCCAACTGACTTCCGTCGATGCACTCCATTTTTCAGTAAACTGATGCCCAAGTCCGACATTTACCGTCCATTGATCTTTTTGGTAGCTGTCCAGATCAAAACCGCCTGTATAGGTTCCTTCGCTGATCAAGCCTGTTAGGTATTCAGTCACTGCGCCAAATTGAGTGGGGCGAATGTGAAAATCTTTCCAGTTGACCCAACGTAGATTGGTATAGAGTAGCGTGTCTTTATATATGCCTGTTTGAAAATCAATATTGACGGATTGTGGAGTGGAAATTCTGGTTTTACTTACTGTGGTGACTTCCAAAGGTTGACCCAACATGGTTTCAGTTGCTTGCATATCATGGTCGATTTTAGAACGATAGGTCACCGCTGCTTTTAAGGCAATCTCTGGAATTTGATAACCTAGACCTGCCAACCAACCGACCGCATGATTGGCTTTAAATTTGGCATCATAGCCATTAAAGGCTTCGCCGTATGAATTACCACGCAGAGCTACATCACCTTTGACAGATTGATAGACGGCACCGCCATAGAGTTGAAAATTGCGAAAAGGATTCACACCTAAAATCATGCTGATGCTTTCGGTATCGACATTGACCGATGTCCCTTGTTGGGTAAACTCATTATCCGAAAAGGTATTATTCGATTGCATAGGATAAGTAATATTAGCACCAAACGGTTGATCGTAAAGCAGGCCAAAGCTGATTTGATTTGTTAGCTGTAATTTGAGTGCGGCACTATAATATTGAAAACTATTGCCCATATTGCCTGAGTTAAGATTCTGAGGATCATTGACCAGTTCTGGGCGATTACGAATTTTCCCCGAAATACTTGGATCTACTGCAGTGGCATTGACCTCGACATAATTGCCATTTTCCAGAAAAGGGAGAATGGATTGTGCTGATTGATCCAGTGCTGCAGCGTGGTTTAATGTTGTGATACACATCCCACAGAGGGCAATCACCATTGGATTGAGTTTCATATTGATCATCCTTGCAATATTATGTCTTATTATTAAAAGTGTTCTTGATGAACAGTCATTTTTGAATGATAGCGAGCTGATTCCACACACTATTTTGATTTTAAAATGAATATCCAGCTACAAGTGAAGCATCTTTTTAGATCATGGCATAGGGTTGTAAATGATCAATATGGGGGGCTAATCGGTCTGGTTGGGAGATTTCAGGCAATAAAAAACCCCGTATCGAGACACAGGGTTTTTTCAGTTAAAGCAGGCGCTTATTGCTTAACGATCAGCACAGGAATATGTGATTCGGTTAAAACGGCACGTGCTACGCTACCGAGCAGTAAACGTTTTACTCCTGTACGGCCATGAGACCCCATCACAATCAAATCTGCACCGACTTCATCGGCCACAAAAATAATCCCTTCACTGGCTGAACCATGATGAATCTTGGTATTAACTTCAATACCGTCACGGATAAAGGATTGGGAAATATCTTGTAGCTGGGTTTTGGCATGCGCTTCGGCTTGCATAAAATAATCTGTTACCGCAGGCGCAAACTGATAGAAATCCACACCCACAAAAGGATCAACGACAACGACACTCAAGATCGTGACTTTTGCCCCTGATAATTTTGCTAAAGACAGTGCATGTTCAACCGCTGCATAAGAAATTGGAGAATCGTCAACAGGGACTAATATATTCTGATATGACATTTTATATTGCTCCTTTATGGTTATAAAAAATAATAAAGCATAATATGTTGATAACATATTGAGTCCGCGTGAGCAAATCAGCAGTAGCAAAAAATGTATGATAAAACTGAAAATAATCTAGAAAAACAGCGTATTCCCGCGCAAAATAGAGCGATCAGAAAATCACTGTATTTTTGTAATTTTGCTTAAGATTAACTTTAGATTGAACAATAAAATTTAAGCTTGATTTGAAACGAGAAGGAAGGTTCGTGTTACTTAGTTTAGACGCATTTAAGCAACAAAAATTTGATCAGATGGCGGCCAAAATTATGGCAAATCCATCCTTTTATCTAGACTTTGAGTCCGTTTCAGACTTTTATAAAGCCGCATGGTTAGATGAGTTCCCGCAAGGAACGACATGGTCAGCAACAGGTTTGGATGATGGCGCTGAACAATTTTATGCGGTAATTGAATATGGCGACCATTATCTATATATCAGTCGCTTGCAGCGGGTGACGGTTAAATTAGGTATACGACATCATTACAATCAAAATAACTAATCCGAACAGTCATCTATTTTTGAGCCCCCAGATTTTGAGATCTAAGTCCGAGTGCTATACTTTTGCGCAATCATGAAATCCTAATAAAACAAAATGGACATTTAAAAATGGCACATCAATTTACGGTGAATGAAACAATTCATGGTGTTTCAATTGAAGATTTTTCAAGACTGGTGGCAGATACTTCATTGCATGAAGCGGTATGCAAACGTATTCCGGGTGAAAACTTGGACATTATTGAATCGAATATCAAGGGCGATATTTATACGCTACGCCGTGAATATAATCTGGATGTGAATATTCCAGAGGTCGCCAAAAAATTATTAAAAAATGCATTTCGTCTAAAACGTGCAGACATTACCCATTTAAAAAATTTAACTTCTACGGTTGAGCTTGGTGCAAATCTGCCTCTGGAAGCAAAAGGCGAGCGTAGCGTGACTGGGGATAGTGATAAAGTGCATATCTCTTTAACGTGGACTGTCAAAGTCAAAGTTCCCTTGATTGGCGGGATGTTGGAAAAGCATGCTGAAGGCGAAATCCGTAGATTCAGCACGCTTGAAATCGAGATTGTTGCTGATGAGTTAAAGCAGCATCTTTAATTTTCCATCAACAGAAAACTCTCCAAGCGGAGAGTTTTTTTGTTTTTAGAAACGCAAGAAATAGGGAATAATTGAAAGAATCACACCAATGATACCAACCACGGTGTTGCTATCGATGAAGTAGGTAAAGAGCATCAGAACTAAACCACAGACCAAGGGCACGGTCATTTTCTGCTTTTTGCCATACATAAAATAGCCTAAGCCAATTGAGCTAAAGATCACACCAAGAAAGAGTTGGGTTGCATTCATTGTGGTTTGCCATCGGTTATTTTTATCGCGCATATATTATGACAAGATTCTTAAATGAAAATTATGGTAACCCGATAAAATATCCAATACGATATTATTCACTATTTGGTCAAAACAATTATAAGGGCGTGGGATGAGTGTAATTCTACCTGTAGCACAACGTGGTGAAGAAGTTCTAAAAATTAAAGCGGCAACGGTCGCGAGCGGGGAATTTAACAGTGAATGGTTATTGCAATTGGCTTCTGCCATGCATGCGACCATGCTGGAGCGGAATGGTGTCGGGATTGCGGCACCACAAGTTTATATTTCTAAACGATTAATTATTGTGGCATCGCGTCCCAATCCGCGCTATCCCGATGCGCCTGAAATGGATGCGGTGGTGATGGTCAATCCTGAGATTCTGGCGTTTTCACAAGAGTCTTGTTTGGGTGAGGAAGGCTGTCTCAGTGTGCCAGATGAACGTGGGCTGGTAGAACGGGCACAAGCGGTCAAAGTACGTTATTACACCTTACAGGGTGAAGTGATTGAAACCACTTTTGAGGGTTTTCCTGCGCGTATTGTTCAGCATGAGGTGGATCATTTGGATGGTATTTTATTTGTTGAGCGTTTGAGTTAGTTGTTTTTGTAAGCTCATAAAATCATTACAAAAGCTATAATTTTTATATGATCAGTGATCTGTATTATAACTTTCATCTAAATTAAAACTTGAATTATTTAAAGGTTAGATGACCATGAAAACTCCTCTTCCTGATTATTTGGCACATGTGATTGAGGCCTGCGATACAGATAATAGAGGAAATCTCGCCGATTATATTCCTGAGTTGGCCAACGCCAATCCTGATCGTTTGGCACTGGCTTTATCTACAGTTGATGGTGAAATTTATTCCGTTGGGGATGATGAGATTGAATTTACCATTCAGTCGATGTCCAAACCATTTACGTATGCCTATGTGCTACAACAGCTTGGTATAGACGCGGTATTAGAGAAAGTAGGGGTTGAACCTTCAGGTGAAGCTTTTAATGAAATTTCATTGGGCAAAGACCGCCGTCCCAAAAATCCGATGATTAATTCGGGTGCAATCACTACACATTCATTGATTCCAGTCAAAGATGAGTTATCAGGCGCAGAAATTTTACGTCGATTTATGAGTGAGCTGGCAGGACGTGAGCTGCAATTTGATGATGCAGTATATGAATCTGAGGTGAAAACGGCTTACCGCAATCTCTCGATCGGTTATATGTTGCGAACCGTAGGAATTTTAGAGTCCGATCCTGAAGAAATTGTGAATGGCTATATTCGCCAATGCGCGATCTTGGTGACAGTTAAAGATCTGGTACGGATGGGCAGTGTTTTTGCCAATGGCGGAGTAGATCCTAAAACTGGAAAACGCTTATTGAATCGTGCTGTAGTACGCCAAGTCCTGAGTGTGATGATGAGTTGCGGTATGTATGATGCAGCGGGGGATTGGCTCACGACGGTGGGGATTCCTGCCAAAAGTGGTGTTGCTGGTGGAATCTTGGGGGTGTTGCCGGGTCAGGTGAGTATTGCGGCTTTTTCTCCTCGACTCGATGAGCACGGTAATAGTATACGCGGCATTGATATCTTGGAACGGCTCTCTCGTGATATGGGCTTGCATTTGATGGAAGGCACACCTTCCGCACAAACGATTGTGCAGAGTCATTATCGAACTGGAAAAGATGCATCTTTGAGTGTGTATGTGCTTCGCGGTGTATTGAAATTTACTGAAGCGGAAATGTTGTTACGGACCTTGCAATGTGAGCCTGTCGATAAAAGTTCTATTGTGATTGATTTAACTCAGATTTCACTGATTCATGAGGTCGGAAAACGAATGTTTTTAGAAGGCATTGATCGCTTGATTGATGATGGTCACACTTTATTGTTGGTTGATCCTGAACAGCGTCTGGATAACGCGCGAACGCATAAAGATCGGGTGTTGCATGTTTATCAGAATCTTGAGGATTTGATTGAGAAGCATAAGGAGCTGTAGGAGTAGAGAGCCTATATTGAAATGATATAGGTTCTAAATTAGTGCGATGTTTTTCCGATGTGAGGTTTAAACATCGTATTGAATAATATCGTTGGTTGAATTGTCACTTGTGGGGCGTATTTACTTCAAATTTTATTTATACTGAGCCGATTAGTTTTTGCAGAATATCTAAAATGAAAAATAAAATATTGGGTTTAGCATTGATGGGTCTGGTTTCACAGCCACTGTTTGCAGCTCCATTTGTTCAACCTGTGATTCAGGGTAAAACGTACAATAATTGGGAGGTGCCTATACGTTCATTGGGTAAACCGAAAAGTGTTGTTAAAGGAAAACCTGATGAATGTAACGGTGGCTATTTCCCAGATGAATATGATTATGGCAGCTTTAAACTTTTAGATACAGGTGTCATTAAAGAGGTTTATTTTAGTCAGAACAATGCACTAGTGTTTCATGGACAAAAGATTGGTAGTGGGATAGATCAAAAGAGTTTTATGCAACAATTTAAAAAATATGAATTGTGGATGGACGCTGAAAATAAGAATGCTGTTTATAGTGGGCTGGCTGAAAGTGGAAATGATTCAATAGAATTTGTTTTTAAAAATGGAAAACTTCTAAAATATAAGTTGTTCTTTGATAATTGTTAATTTTGGAAGATTAAGTATATAGGATTGATAAGTTAAAGATTTAGCTGTCTTTTATTTCTTAATTTTACTCTAACGCTGAATTAATTAGATGAAGCCTTATAATAAAAATCTAAAGCAAGTATCTCGAAATTTAAGAAGCAATATGACAGATGCTGAGCAACTGCTATGGCAAAGGATCAGACGTAAACAGATTTTAGGATTACAGTTTTATCGACAAAAACCTCTTCTAAATTTCATTGTGGATTTCTATAGTCCAGCAGTGAATTTGGTCATTGAATGTGATGGTGGGCAGCATTACACCAAATTGGGGTTAGAGGCTGATCAAAATCGTGATCATGCTTTAAGTGAATTAGGACTGATCACGTTAAGATTTAGTAATCATCAGATTTTGACTGAGATAGATGCTGTGGTAGAGCAGATTTTTTATGTGGTTCGGCAAAGGTTAGGAACCTTCTAATCCTGCTTTATAAGAGGGAAGCTTTGCTGTGAATTGGATCTATGTCGTGGATTCGCGCCGCTCCCTCCTTTTTAAAGGGAGGTTAGGAGGGATTTTTTATACAAAATGATAATTCGCATGTGTGTGGGAGAGAGTGAGTAAATGTTTCATACTGAAATTCAATTTGTTTATCATGTAAAGTGTCTAAAAAGTTTTCCAAGCTATAAACATTATCAATCTGATCTTGGTTTAAACCAACATTAAGAGCATTCCAAAGTAAGCAGTTTATAGCTTCAGTGTAGATACTTAGGTACTGTGGAAGAAGATCAAGTTCATATAGAAATAGTTTAATTTTCAATTGATCTACAACATCTTCATTGCCCTGAATATAGTAGGTTAAAGTAGATGGATTGAAATCATTATCTAATTTGAGGATTTTTGATCCAAACCAAATATCATCACCAATATCGGTATACTTAATTTTTATATTAAAATCAGTCAGATAATTTTCAGCCTTGTGTGCACTCCAACCCTTTTTTAATGGAATTTCAATTAAATTTTTTCTTTTCATATTTCTTTGTTTTATGAGGGAAAATGACTTTATAAGCTGTTGATAATTTCCAATCTTATGTATTTTGATGTGATGAAACCATTCATCGATTAAATCTTTTTGAGTTCGAAAATTAATAATGACTAAAAATTTGGTAAGAGAGATTAGTTTTTTATTATTAATAAAAAAATGAAGTCATACGAATATTTCCTCATATTTTATATATAAGAGAAAAAACCAAAGGAAAGGTAAATATAGTATTGTTAAAAAGATCGGTGTTAAAAAATCTTGTAATGTTTGATAATTTGCAAACTTTGAGAGATCTCTAAAAATTTGAATTAAAAAATGGGTAAAAAATATGAAAAAAATAATTATTAGTATGGAGTCACAAAGTTTTTTAACTTTAAGATGTTCAGGATTGTGTTGAGCAACTGTACTGAATACCGTTAAAATAGTAATAATTGGGAAAATAATTATTAGTTCTATAAGTAGATTAAAGGTATGAAAATTAATAATAAACTGAAGAAATATGCTTAAGTTTATTGATGATTTTATAGTTCCGATAAAGAAATTTTGCGAATTCTCCTTAATAGTGTTTATGTTAAACAAAGTACCTATTGCAAATGTTATATACCAAAAAAATGTATTTTTAAGTTGGCTAAAATCCCAAATCTGAAGTTGATAGAGAAGCCATAATATCGGCGTTAGATATGAAGTAATGAATAAAATGGACGTAATTATTTTTATATGGAAAAAACTTTTAATGATAGCAATAAGAGATGATCTAAGATGGAGGTTTTTTAAAGAGTAGAAAACGATAACTACGAAACAAATTATCATCCATACAATTGAAGCTATTTCCCTCGTATTTAGTTGATCCATATTTGAAAAGCACTTTAATTTTAATGATTTAGTATAGTTTAATTTACTCGACTTTATAATCCCTCCCAACCTCCCTTTGAAAAGGGAGGAACTGTCACGTAATTTATTAGATACGTGCAAGTCCCCCTTTGCTAAAGGTGAGAAACTACGTTTCGCAAGAGGGGGAATTACTTAAGCAATCGAATCATCTAAATTCGGTGCTAACCAACGCTTCGCTTCATCCAGTGTCCAGCCTTTACGCTTTGCATAATCCTCAAGCTGATCCTGAGAAATCTTACCCACGTTAAAGTATTCACTTTCAGGATGCGAATAATAGAAACCACTGACAGAAGAAGGCGGCATCATCGCAAAGTGTTCAGTTAACTTGGTACCGATCTTCGCTTCCGAACCTAACCAGTCAAATAACACTGCTTTTTCTGAATGTTCTGGGCAAGCAGGATAACCTGGTGCAGGACGAATACCCACATACTTTTCTTTGATCAATTCTTCATTGCCCAAAGTCTCATCGGCTTTATAGCCCCAGAATTCTTTACGGATACGCTCATGCAAATGCTCAGCAAAAGCTTCGGCAAAACGATCAGCCAAAGACTGAACCAAGATTGCTGAATAATCATCACCTTTGGCTTTATATTCATTTGCCAGTTCTTCCGCACCAAAGATCGATACAGTGAAACCGCCAAGATAATCGGTATTGTCTTTAGAAGTGCTAATAAAGTCTGCTAAAGATAAATTCGGTTTGCCTGTGACTTTGTCAGATTGCTGACGAATATGCTCAAAAGTATGCGTAACATTTTGCCCCGTTTCATCAAACACACTCACTGTATCCGCACCTGTACGTTGTGCAGGGTATAGGCCAAATACAGCACGTGCATCGAAACGCTTATTCTCGATAATGTCTTTCAACATCGCTTGCGCTTGGTTATACAAATCAGTGGCCGCTTCACCCACAACTTCATCTGTCAGAATTTTCGGGAATTTACCTGCCAAGCTCCAAGAGATAAAGAAGGGTGTCCAGTCAAAGTACTCAACCAATGTCGCCAATGGATAGTTGGTAATGACTTGCGTGCCCAAAGTATTTGGAATTGGTGGGATATAGTTGTCATCCACTTTAAAGCCATTTTCAATCGATTCAGCATAGCTGAGTTTGGCTGCTTTCGGTTGCTTGTTAGCTAAACGCTCACGGATCTTGGCATATTCAGCACGGTGCTCTGCAATAAAATTGCCACGCATTTCTTTTGATAATAGGGTCGTTGCTACACCCACTGCACGCGAAGCATCAGCCACATAAATCACCGCATCATTTTGATACTGCGGATCAATCTTGACTGCGGTATGTGCTTTCGATGTGGTTGCACCACCAATCAACAGTGGAATGTCAAAGCCTTTACGTTGCATTTCTTTGGCAACAAACACCATTTCATCCAAAGATGGGGTGATTAAACCAGACAAACCGATGATGTCGCATTTCTCATCAATCGCAGTTTGCAGGATTTTTTCCGCAGGGACCATCACGCCAAGGTCAACGATGTCATAACCATTACAACCCAAGACCACGCCCACGATATTTTTACCAATATCGTGTACGTCACCTTTTACAGTTGCCATCAACACTTTACCTTTAGACTGGCTTCCTGTTTTTTCAGCTTCGATGTACGGGTTCAGCCATGCCACGGCTTGTTTCATTACACGTGCAGATTTCACCACTTGTGGTAGGAACATTTTACCTGAACCAAACAAGTCACCAACCACGTTCATGCCATCCATCAATGCACCTTCAATCACATCGAGTGGACGTTTAGCTTTTAAACGAGCTTCTTCGGTATCTTCATCGATATACGTGGTAATACCTTTGACTAAGGCATATTCAAGACGTTTTTCAACCGATTCATTGCGCCATTCAAGGTTTTCAGCTTCACGTTGTGCGCCACTATGACCACGGTATTTTTCAGCCACTTCAAGCAGTTTTTCTGTCGCGTTTTGACCCGATTCACCTTGGTTCTGGTTTAGAACAACATCTTCAACCGCATCTTTCAGTTCTTTTGGAATATCGTCATAAATCGCCATTTGACCAGCGTTCACGATGCCCATGGTCATGCCTTGCTTGATGGCATGGTAAAGGAATACCGAGTGAATCGCTTCACGCACCGGCTCATTACCACGGAAAGAGAACGATACGTTAGAGACACCGCCTGAGATCATGGCATGCGGCAAGTTTTGTTTGATCCAACCTGTGGCTTCAATAAAGTCGACGCCATAGTTGTTATGTTCTTCAATCCCTGTTGCCACGGCAAACACGTTCGGGTCAAAAATAATATCTTCAGCAGGGAAGCCAACATCATTGACCAAAACATCATAAGAACGTTTACAGATTTCACGCTTACGTGCAGCGGTATCAGCCTGACCAGTTTCATCAAAGGCCATGACAATAATCGCAGCACCGTATTGACGACATAAACGTGCTTTTTCGACAAACTCGTCATAACCTTCTTTTAAGGAAATTGAGTTGACGACCGGTTTACCTTGTACACACTTTAAGCCTGCTTCAATGATTTCCCATTTCGATGAGTCAATCATGATCGGCACACGAGAGATATCTGGTTCAGATGCGACGAGGTTGAGGAAATGCACCATCGCATTTTGCGAATCGAGCATCCCTTCATCCATGTTGATGTCGATGATCTGTGCACCAGCTTCAACCTGTTGCTGAGCCACTTCTAAAGCTTCGGCAAAGTTCTCTTCACGGATTAAACGTAGGAATTTTTTTGAACCCGTTACGTTGGTACGTTCACCCACATTCACGAATAGTGAATTTTCATCAATGTTAAATGGCTCTAAACCACTTAAACGGCATGCAGGAACAGTTTCAGGCACTTGACGTGGCTGAATGTCTTTGACTGCATTGTAAATGGCACGGATATGGTCAGGTGTGGTACCACAGCAACCGCCCGTGATATTGATCAAACCACTTTCAGCAAATTCTTTAATGAATGCTGCCGTTTGTTCAGGCGTTTCATCATATTCACCGAAGGCATTCGGTAAACCCGCATTAGGATGGGCAGAAATGAAGGTATCTGCAACATCAGAAATCGTTTTCACATGTGGACGCATGGCATCTGCACCCAAGGCACAGTTAAAACCAATCGAGAGTAAATCGCCATGACGTACCGAGTTCCAGAAGGCTTCTGCGGTTTGACCTGTTAAGGTACGGCCAGATGCATCGGTAATGGTGCCTGAAATCATCAATGGCAGTTCATGACCAATTTGCTTGAATACCTCTTTCACCGCAAAGATTGCAGCCTTACAGTTCAAAGTATCAAATACAGTTTCGATCAACAGAATGTCAGCACCGCCTTCAATCAGGGCATGGGCAGCTTCAATATAGTTTTCTTTGAGTTCATCAAAAGTAATATTACGGAAAGCCGGATCATTGACATTCGGCGAGATTGAACAGGTACGTGAGGTCGGGCCGAGTACACCTGCCACAAAACGTGGTTTTTCTGGGGTCGAGTATTTGTCACATGCTGCACGCGCTAAACGTGCCGCTTCACGGTTGATCTCTGGAACAAGATCTTCCATGTGATAATCCGACATTGAAACACGGGTGCCGTTAAAGCTGTTGGTTTCAATAATGTCCGCACCTGCATCCAAGTAGGCTTCGTGGATGCCTTGAATAATTTTTGGCTGGGTTAATACCAATAAGTCGTTATTGCCTTTTAGGTCTGATGCCCAATCTGCAAAACGTTCACCACGATAATCTTCTTCTTCTAATTTATGGCGTTGAATCATGGTTCCCATTGCGCCATCAATAATCAGGATACGTTGGGCAAGAAGTGATTGTAGGGTGGTAAGCGTGGACATTCAGGAACCCCAGGAGCTGATGAAGATAAAAAGCAGGGGCATTGTAACAGAAGCTACGCCAAAGCGCGTATTTTCAGCAGTCAGCAAGATGATTCCATTAGTTCATTCATAAAATGTCATAAAAGCTTCACGAAGTTGTCATAATTGAATTGGATAATGCTTAAAAAGAAAACAGGTTGTTCGAAATGTGACAATTCGATGTCATATTTCGTAGCATTTGTTGCAAAATCAGACAAACAGTTCTTATGGTGTTTTTGTTTTTATAATGTATTGTTTTTTATTAACTAAAATAAAATACAGGGCGTATTTATTGTAAGAAAATACAAAAAAATGTGAGGAAAACATGAAATTTTGGCTTTATGTGACAGTCCTTTGTCATATAATTGTCATAATTTAATTAAACAATACAGGGGATTTTATTATCCCCTAACCGTCTACATGAATTCTAATCTTCCTCCTGTTTCGGATTCACCGCTTGCCAGCTCTCAGGCAAAATCGACGAATGTACATGTACCAACACCGAAATTTTTTATGCCGGTGTTCTTAACAGTTATTGTTGCAACACTGATTTATATCGGTTTTCAGCTCAGCGCTGATTTGGCACATGTACCGCCTTTAAGTTTATATTCAGTTATTCTTTTATCGACGGCACTTTTCATTGCTTTAGGCTTTGAATTTGTAAATGGTTTTCACGATACGGCAAACGCTGTAGCGACGGTTATTTATACCAATGCATTACCTGCTCCAGCAGCAGTGATGTGGGCTGGTTTCTGTAACTTCCTTGGAGTTATGGTAGCGAGTGGCGCAGTTGCGTACGGTATTATTGCATTACTTCCTGTAGAAATGATCATGAATGTCGGCAGCGGCGCTGGCTTCGCGATGGTTTTTGCATTGTTAATCGCAGCAATTCTCTGGAATCTGGGTACGTGGTTCTTAGGAATTCCTGCATCAAGTTCACACACTTTAATCGGTTCGATTTTAGGTGTGGGTATCATGAACCATTTCTTGAATGCTTCAGTTGGTGCGACCAGCAGTGGTATTGATATGGATCAGGTGATTAAAGTTGGTAAGGCGCTATTATTCTCTCCATTGATTGGTTTTGCATTTGCAGCCATCTTATTCTTATTGGTGAAGAAAGTCTTTAAACGCCAAATGGAGCTGTTTCAGCCGCCTGAAGGCAATAAGCCACCACCACCACTCATTCGTGCTATCCTGATTTTCACCTGTACGGGTGTAAGTTTTGCCCATGGTTCAAACGATGGTCAAAAAGGTATGGGCCTGATCATGTTGATCTTGATCGGTTTGGTGCCATTGGCTTATTCGTTAAATAAAAATTTAGATGCCCAGCAATTACAGTCTTTTGAACAGCTTTCTGCACAGACAGCAACCGTGTTGAATGTTAATCAAAATGAGCTGACGGATGAAAAGGCACGTGATGTATTAACCAAATATATCCAAACCAAAGAACAAACAGATGAAGTTGTACCTGCACTTGCAAGCATGACTGCACACTTGGGTAACCGTGTTGCTGGTTATGGCGATCTTAAGGCGATTCCTGAAGCCGCTGTCAGTGAAATCCGTAACGACATGTATTTAAGTACCACGACCTTCAAGCGTTTAGATAAAGCAGAAGCTTTACCTGAAATGGATAAAGACCAAGCGAAAGTAGTTAAAGAATACCGTAGTAGCTTGGATTCATTCCTTCAATACATTCCGAACTGGGTGAAAGTCGCAGTTGCATTGGCATTGGGTCTTGGTACCATGGTCGGTTGGAAGCGTATTGTGGTGACTGTTGGCGAGCGTATTGGTAAGAACCACATGACTTACGGTCAGGGGATGTCGGCTGAGCTTGTCGCGATGAGTACCATTGCAGCAGCAGATGGCTTAGGTATGCCTGTATCAACGACACATGTATTAAACAGTGCGGTTGCGGGTACTATGGTTGCGAATAAATCAGGCTTGAATTTCGCAACGGTGAAAACCATTCTTTCAGCATGGATCTTTACTTTGCCAGCGACGATTGCTTTATCGGGCGGCTTATACTGGTTATTCTTGCAGTTCGTTTCATAATGCAAATAAATTGTTGCGTTTAAGACGGAATGTAAAAGCTTTGCTTCGGCAAAGCTTTTTTTATGCCTGTTATCGGGGTTTCTTTAAGATTGGCTGGTTTTGGATATCAGTTGGTCTTTCGAAATAGGTAAGCGTATGCTGTCCTGAATAGCTGAATAGCTGAATAGCTGAATAGCTGAATAGCTGAATAGCTGAATAGCTGAATAGCTGAATAGCTGAATAGCTGAATAGCTGA
>NZ_BBTF01000022.1:0-63163 GCF_000876115.1 Acinetobacter sp. NBRC 110496 | reverse complement strand
GAACCAAGTGGACCACCTGTACCGCCACCAATACCACCGATGAGACCACCTACATTGGTAAGATCACCTACCGCATGCTGAACCAGACCAGAGGCAGTAGAGCCATTATGAATCAGTGTACCGACTACACCTGTAAGAGAGCCCACAGCACCACCGACATCGGCACCTGCCAGATGAGATACTGCTTCAAGTGTGCCGTTTACGGTATCGCGTGAGGTATCAAAGGTAAGGGTACCTAGATGGGTCAGGTCAGAGATTGGATGAACGCCAGGGAGTGCACCACTTAGCACGCCACCCACTGTGTTAATCCCTGTATTGATAATATTGGTTTTGAGGCTTTCAACGCCCTGAAGTACATCAATGCCTGTTTGGATAGCGCCAGTGACAGGATTATGACTCAGGTCACCACCTGTAATACCGCCGATGATGTGTGTAATTGCACCTAAAGGTCCGCCTGTACCGCCACCGATACTGCCAGTAATACCACCGATAATATTGCCAATTGAACCAAGTGGACCACCTGTACCACCACCAATACCGCCAGTGATTCCACCAATAATTCCTGTAATTGTACCGAGTGGGCCTGTACTTCCAATGTTGGTGATATCACCAACGATGTGTTGTATCGTGTTTGTAGCAGTGGTTCCATTATTCACCAGTGTGCCTACCACACCTGTGAGAGAGTTAACCGCACCACCGACATCGGCACCTGCCAGATGAGACACTGCATCTAATGTACCATTTACGGTATCACGCGAGGTATTAAAAGTGAGTGTGCCAAGATGAGCAAGATCTCCAATTGGATGTTCAGATTGGTGAACTGCGCTAATAACGGTACCAGCAACAGTGTTAATTCCAGTATTGATGATATCGGTTTTTAAGCTTTCTAGCCCTTTAAGCACGCCAATTCCACTTTGGATGACACCTGTGACTGGATTATGGGCTAAATCGCCACCTGTGATACCACCGATGATTCCTGTTACTGTGCCAAGAGCACCGCCATTTGTTCCTCCTGTAATACCACCAATGATTCCTGTCACTGCACCGAGAGGGCCGCCATTTGTACCCCCTGTAACGCCTCCAATAATATGAGTTACAGTATCAAGTGGACCACCATTTGTACTACCAGTAAGGCTGCCAACAAGGTTTGTTACTGTTGAAAGAGGGCTGCTACTGCCCGTTACACCGCCTAGAATTCCTGTAATTGTATGAACAGGGTTACTCGCGACGCTATTTGTAATACTGCTTACAGTATTGGTTACCGTGCTGGGTGAAACTAGATTTGTAATTGTAGATAAGGAAAGAGGGGCAAGAGTTGAACTACCAGCATGTGATGTTGAGCTATTACTATCGACTAAACTCGAAGTAATACTTTTGATCGGTGATAAAAGACTTTTGAAAAGCATAACGATACCTATATTTTTAAAGTAGTGTTGTTTTGGAGTAATTATTTGCTATGGTTTTTGTGATTAAAGTCACATTAATCTCATTTAGTGTTATATGTGATCATTGTTTTGTCAATCTGTAATTTTTTAGATTTTGATTGTTAATTATTGATTTAAAATATTGAATTTTAATGCTTTTTTTAGGGATGTTTTGAGGGTTAATTTACATCTGTATTGAATTTTCAAGACGGGGAAAGTGAAGGTTCCAGATAATTAAGTCTGTTTTTTCAGTGAATTAAAATGTAAGCAAATGCTGAAGTTCGAATGATTGGGGAGATATCACAAAGAAATTTTTAAAATTTGTTATTGGTTTGCAAAAAAATATTTCCAATCTATATCATGTTTGGTTAATCAATAAATATCAGTGGCTTAAAATTTTAGCTATCATTTTTTTTCAGATAATAATCAATTAAAAGTTATAGAGAGAATGATGTTTTTGACCTGTTCTTTAAATAAACTAACCAATCATGTATATGTTCGAGATGATATTTGAATGGTTTTGCGATTGAATGGTATAGATCCAGATAAATTACTGCATGGCCACGGCGGACACTGGGTAAAATAAGTAGCTGTCCAATTTGTTCAAGAAAGTCGATTTGTCGGTAATCTTTGAGTCTATTTCACTCAAATGATTGAAAAGTGTTGAATCTGTAGCCAGTTGATTACAAGTTTGTGAAAAAAGGCTTATCATTGAGTGAAAATTACGTATAATGCGCTCCATCAAATATGCGCTCATAGCTCAGCTGGATAGAGCACTTGGCTACGAACTAAGGGGTCGGGAGTTCGAATCTCTCTGAGCGCACCAATTTGAACAAAGAAAACCGCTTAAATGCGGTTTTTTTGCGTCTTATGTTTTTGCTTTGATTTTTTGTACAAATACCACATTGCCACCGACAGCAGGCAATATATCGTGATAGGGCAGGCTGCGCATGGCTCTTAACAAGAATGGCGCTTTGTCATCAATTTTCATCGCGCTGGTCATTTTCAATAATGTCCCTTGATTTAAGGTGTGCAACTGCATTTGCCCCTTAACAAAACGAAGATCTCCACCATTGGCATAAAAATTATTCTCAATTGTCTGTGGGTAGTTAAAGCGCAATCGAAATGCAAAGGGAATATTGATGACACCAAGTCCCACATTGACCTGAATATTGGCATCTTGTCCTTGATTTTGAATGGGGGTGGCAATGACCTTTTTAATCTGCCGAGGAAATAGTTGCTGATATGCCGATGGGCTCAGCCATTTTTGTAAGGATTGAACAGGTTGCTGATAAAATTGATAGGTGGTGGTAAAGCGCATGGACTCTCGCCCATGCGTATAGAGCACACTGGTGGGGGCGTGTAGAATACTTACGGGTTGTTGAGCTGCTTGAATCAGTTGGGTAATTTTACTGAGTTGTGCTACATTCAGTTGCGGAGTTGGAATTTGTCCTGCATCCAGCGGTGTAACATTGGACTGAATAAAACGGCTTCTTAACGACTCTAAAATAAAAGCATTGCTGCTACTCGGAATCCCGAGTTTCGCTTCTGGAATGGCATTGAGAATCTTCTTGATGATAAAACCCTTAGGCTGGTTTAAATCGCCCCATTGGGTCAATGTGATTAAGGTGCGGTTCTCGTCTAGCGCAAACCATTCAAATTTACCGACGCCATAGGGAATCGGTGCATCAATCACCAAGCTGGCAATACTATTCGACTTAATCTGATGTTGTAATGTGACGTCTTCATTAAAATTGAGTACAGGAATCGGGGTTGGAATCGAGACCCGATATTTCATTTGAACAATGTTGCCAGACTGTTCTAATGTTTTCGCTGATTTGAGGGTTGGAAACAAACCGACATACTGATTAAAATCGGTCAGTGTTTTGGCCACTTGTTGGGCATTGACGGGGACAATGATTGCGGCTGAATTAAAACTGACATTGGGCTGAGGATTACTTTTCAATGTGGGCACGGCTGTTCTGGTGGCAGGGTGACCATACATAAAAATATTGTTTTGGGTATAACTGGCCAACAGTTGCGGATTATTTTGAAATGGTTGCAATGCGCTTGGAATATTGTCAGTCCAAGGTACGATCTGTGCAAAACAGCTTTGTGTGAGCCCCAATAACAGGCAGGGTAAAATTAGACCATTCAAATACGCCATCACATTCCTTTGATTTTTATCCGTGATTTTATGCAATGAGTTGATGCGCTTATTCGAGACATCAATCCTGCTTATTAATAGAATTTTTTGTGTGTAAAAAATAGGCATGTTGTGTAAAGCTTACTTCGGGCAGCTTCAATCATTCACAGTGAATGTAACGGTGATTTGAGCCATAAAGAATGCAGTGCTTGAATCTCAAAACAGAGAAAACATCAGCTTTAAATTTTGTATTAAATCACGATAAATGTGATTGCCCATAAAGTCATTTATGTTCTAATAGGTCAGTTTTTTCAAATGTTAGAAATTAGAAATGTCTGAACAACGTCCAAGTGTATCGGTGCGCTATTATTTGAATTTAGAAGAATCACAAGATGGTTTTGCTTTGGTCACGTTTGGCAAAAAAACCTTTAGCCGTTTTTTAACTCCAGTGATCAGTATTGCGATTATTCTATGGGGAATCTATTTAGGTTTTGCTGGCGTTGGGCGCTATTACGTTGCATTGGGTGCTTTTTTTCTGATCATGCAAGCGGTCATGCGCTATTGGTTATTACCGATGCTGTTTAAGCGTCAATTTGTACGCTATCAATTTGGAAAAAGCGAACAGGGAATTGATCTTTATCAAGATTATTTTGAACTGTATGCAGCAGGCAAAAAACAAAGTGCGCAATATGCCGAAGTCCAGTCATTTGCAATTGGCAAGTTGACTTACATGTTGGAGCTAAAAAGCCATACTGTGGTGATCGTACCCAAGCGTGCGTTTAGTGATACAGCAGATCAAACAAAATTCGAAAATAGTTTTAAAAAGTAAATGTATTGACGGTTGAAAGAACAAGGAGTTTTCATGAGTATACGCCCTTCAAAAATTGTATGTGTTGGCCGAAATTATGCAGAACATGCCAAGGAATTGGGCAATGCCATTCCCGACCGTGCGTTGTTATTTATCAAGCCGCCAAGCAGTATCGGTTCTTTAGCTCAAGGTGTCAGCTGGAATCAGGCTTTGGGTGAGTGTCATTATGAATGCGAAATTTGTTTGCAAATTGCCCATCCATTATCACAGGAAACCGATCCAGCCAAAGCCCTAGAAGCGATTGGTGCAGTGACTTTGGGTCTGGATTTGACCCTGCGTGATTTACAGGGCGATTTAAAATCTAAGGGTGAGCCGTGGGAACGTGCCAAAGCCTTTGATGGTGCCTGTATTTTGGCTGACTGGATTGAAGCGGATGAGATTGGCGACCTGCAAGAGTTAGAGTTGATTCTGAACATCAATGGGGTTGACCGTCAGCATGGCTTCACCAAAGATATGATCTTCGATATTGGCACTTTATTGGTTGAAATTAATCAATCTTTTAGTCTGGAAGCCGGTGATGTGATCATGACGGGTACACCCGCTGGTGTTGGGGCACTACGTGCCAATGATCAATTGACCATGAAATTGATTACCCAGTCAGGCGAATATGACTGGGATACCTTTGTCAAAGCCTAAGTTGAAATAAAAGGAGGGTGCTGTTCTGAAGAGCAGCGCCATTTTTTATATCTAAAAGCATGATTTTTCCACTGAATCAGATATTGGTTAAGGCATGAATAGCAAAATTAACTGCCTTGATACAGCTTACGAAATTGGTCTGGGGTGAAATGCATCCAGCGTTTAAACATATAAATAAAAGCGGATGAACTGGCGTAGCCTAAATCTAGTGCAATGCTTTCAATGGTCTTGCCTTGATTTAACATCGACATCGCTTTCATGACTTTTAGGCGCTGTCGCCATTCGTGTAAAGACATGCCCAATTCTTTCTGGCTATAACGGGCAAGAGTGCGTTCGGTCATATTGATCATCTGTGCAAGCTGTTCCAGTGTGCTGTTATCGGCAGGGAACTCATGTAAATGTGTCAATATCTTCGCCAGTGCAGGATGCTCGGTGGTCGGTAGATAACTGCCGACCAACTCGGCATGAGTTAGTGAATCGAGCAAAACGTGCAGCAAGCGTAAATATTCTGGATCGTGTTCAGCAAATGGATGCTGACGAATATGTTCAAGCAGCGCAGAGACCAAGGGCGCGGACAGTAAGATACCTGCTTGTTGCGGCATGTTGTGACAGAGTGATTCATGCACGTACAGGGTGCAATGGGTCACGTCATTGCGATTGATACCACTATGTTGTAAATGCGGTGGCAACCAGATTCCATAAGGTGGTGGGGTTAAATAATGAATTTGCTCAATATTGACTTCTAAAACACCGTCGAAGGCATAGATAAATTCACCCCATGCATGGGCATGTTTGGGATAAAAAGTCTCCGCAGGTGCATTGCGGATTTGTAGCCATAATGGGGCAGGAATCTCGTTGTAGGTCGGGATGGCCTGAAAATCTTGAATCCTGTGTGCTGATTTTTTCATATCATGAGAATTGCCTGAAAACACGCATCTATTGTCGTATTTTCACTATATCATGAAAATCCGACAGCCTTATATTGATGCTCAAGTCATAAAATCAGGAACGCGCAATGGATGAGCGTAAAGCATTAGATGCAACCGCATCGGGTCTGATGATCGTACTGTGTATGATTTGGGGACTGCAACAGGTCATTTTAAAAATGGCAGCGCCTGACATTTCTCCCTTAATGCAGATCGCGTTGCGTTCAGGGCTGGCTGCACTGCTGTTATTACCACTGTTATATTTGGATAAAAGCAGTCAGCTCTTCAATCGCCAGAATTTAAAAGCGGGTTTAGTGGTTGCTTTTCTATTTTCTTTGGAATTCTTTTTATTGGCACAGGCCTTACAGCTGACCTCGGCTTCGCATGCCGTGGTACTGCTGTATACTGCCCCGATTTTTGTGGCCTTGGGCTTACATTGGAGGCTTCCTTCGGAGCGTCTCAGTCTGTTGCAATGGACAGGTATCGGGATTGCATTTTTTGGGATTGCCGTGACTTTTCTACGTGCAAATTCAGGCGTATCGATTGTGGATCAACAGATGTTGTGGGGTGACTTACTGGCTTTGGCTGGAGGGATTGCCTGGGCAGCCACCACCATTACCGTCCGTTTATCTTCACTGGCACAAGCCGCAGTGACACAAACGTTGTTTTATCAATTGGCGGGTAGTTTTGTATTGTTGTTTGGCCTGGCGCTTGTTCTGGGGCAAGCGCCCATTCACTTTAGCCCACTGGTGATAGGCAGTCTGGCCTTCCATACTTTGGTGGTTTCTTTTGCCAGTTTCTTGGCATGGTTCTGGTTATTAAGGAATTACTTAGCATCACGGCTGGGCGTCTTTTCCTTCCTCACACCCCTGTTTGGGATGGCTTTTGGTGTCTGGTTGTTGGGTGAAAAAATTGAGCTGAATTTCATTATCGGCTCAGCTCTGGTCTTGCTCGGCATTGTCGTCGTGAGTTTACAAGGTTGGTTAAAGAAATAAAAAAGGCCTCTTAAGAGGCCTTTTTGCTTACTTTTGTTCAAACAGCGTGGAAAGTGGAATCGACAGTTTGGCAGCTAAATAATCATTGCTTTCAATCAGAGAAGGGCCAATCCGTTCCATCCATTCATCATCTTGATGGATATGTTCAACATCGGGACGTAAAGGCAGTGGATAAGGCAGGGCAGTGAAGAAACTCCAGAAATCCACCTGAGCCAGATTACGAACCAGGACATATTCGTCCTTGTCTGTTCGCATAATTAAATTTTGAGCTTCGAGCTGTAGGATATATGAAGGTAAACGGCCTAGCTCGCCACGACCAATGATTCCTAAAAGCTCTTTTTCACTGACACTTTTTCCGATTTGTTGTTTCTTATAAAACAATTCCAGAATATCCAGCAGCATTAAAATAGGATGACGTTTTTGTTCTTTGCCCGAATGAAAAGCGGTCAGGGCATAACTGATTTCGACACCCAATAAAATAATGTTCCAAGATAAGTAAATCCACAGCAGGAAAATAGGCACTGCGGCAAAGGCGCCATAGACGATTTCGTAGCTGGTAAAATTACTCATCACCCAACCAAAAAAACGCTTCAAAATTTCGAAGATGGTCGCACTAAAGCAGGCCGCAATCAGGGCTGAAAGTACAGGAACAATACGATTGGGAATGGTCCAATATAAAATGAAGAAACCGATAATGGTTAATAAAAATGAAATCAGCCACAGAATAAAAGAACCATCGAGTTGATAACCCGCAAAATTATTACTGAGTACATTGATTGAGGCGACCGTGGAGGACAGTACAAAGGCACTGCCTAAAACAATCGGTCCTAATGAAATGATGGTCCAGTAACGCATAAAACCGACCAGACCCGTTCGGGTCTCCTTCACTCGCCAAATCCGGTTAAATACATTCTCAATTGAAGTCAGCATCAGCACGGTGGTGACAAACAGGAACAGCACACCAATAATGGTCAGGTTACTGGATTTTTCGGTAAAGGCATTTAAAGCCTTGTCAAAAGCGATGGTACTTTTCGGTAAGAAATTACTATAAATCAATTGTTGTAGTTGCTGTCTGGCAGGCTCCAAAGCTCTAATCGAGGAGATAATCACTAAAAAAACGGTCAGCATCGGCACGACGGCAAACAGCGTGGTATAGGTCAATCCTCCCGCTTGTTCACGGCAGCGATCTGCCTCAAAACGGCGTAACACAAATACAATAAATTGAAACCATGTTTTTTCTAAAAAAGGCAGTTTTTTTAGATAACGATTTAGGGTCATGGGTTCTATCCTAGTTATTTTTAATAAAAATCCTGTGTTATCACAGGATTTACTACAGCTCAAAAAGTAAAAAATGTCGTATAGTGTCCTTTTTAACAAAATTCTTGAAAGTGATGCAACCTTACGTTCTTGTTCTTTATTACAGTAAATACGGTGCAACCAAGCAAATGGCGCATCTGATTGCCAATGGAATTGAAGCGGCAGGTGTGACTGCACGCATCCGAACTGTGCCGAATTTGGCCACCGTGGTCACAGAGGCCGCAGCGAGTATTCCAGCCGATGGCGATATTTATTGCACTTTAGAAGATCTTAGTCATTGTTCAGGCTTGGCTTTGGGTTCGCCAACACGATTTGGCAATATGGCCAGTGAGATGAAGTATTTTTGGGATCAAACCACCAGCTTATGGTTGAATGGTGCTTTGCATAACAAACCTGCCTGTGTATTTACTTCATCCGGCTCAATGCATGGTGGTCAGGAAAGTACGTTACTTAGTATGTTACCTCCCTTGTTCCATCATGGCATGATGATCATGGGCTTACCAAACTCAATACCTGCTTTGTCGAATACCAAAACAGGTGGTACGCCGTATGGGGCCAGTCATGTCAGTGGGCCGCGTCATGACCAAAGTTTGAGTCAAGATGAGAAGATCTTGTGTGAAGCACAAGGCAAGCGTTTAGGTGATGTCGTGCAAGCATTGGCTGGAAAGTTTTAATGTTGCGAAAGTGGTATCGTTGTCCGATGGAGACCAGTTTCCAGAACAGCAGATGATCAGTTGGATAGGGAATTGGAGCTAAAGCAGGATTCAACAGCTGTATTTCCCCGGTACGTTGCTTTTCCGAGCTTAAGATTGCATAGACATAATCTACGAGATCAACTGCGCTAAATATCTGTTTATACGCATCTTGTAATTCAGTGTTTTGCTTGGCGAAACAAACCTGAGATGCTGCTTCTTGATGGATAAAAACCAACCGAGACTTTTTTCTAGGGCAAGGATGATGTCCTTATTCAGCGTTAACGGTGCAAGAGAGAGAATGAGATCAGAACTTTTAACCTAAGATTGGCTTTGATTATGCTCAGGCAGGCGTGCTTATCCTGATAGAGACAAGATCGATATATGCTTTATCTTGGTTTATAAATTTACTGATTGCCATAATAAAAAAGGGAGCTATTGCTCCCATTTTTATTATTTCTTTAACTGCCAGTCATAGATATTTTTACGGTAAGCGTACCAGATCATCCACAGACCAATAATAATCATTGGGAAACTGAGAATCTGACCTTTGGTCATCCAGCCAAATAAGATATAGCCTTGGTCTGCATCAGGTTCGCGGAAGAATTCCATAAAGAAGCGTGCGACCCCATAACCGACGAGGAATAAGGCTGAAACGGCCATGCGTGGGCGAGGCTTAGAACTGAACCACCACAGTACAATAAATAGAATCAAGCCTTCACAAAGGGCTTGATAGATTTGTGACGGATGGCGTACCAATGCCAATGGGTCCGTTGGAAAAATCATCCCGAATGGATAGCTTGGATCTTGTACTGGGCGACCATACAGTTCTCCCCCGATAAAGTTACCAAAGCGGCCAAACATCAAGCCTGTTGGTACACAGGGTGCGATAAAGTCCAAGGTTTGGAACCAGGTTTTTTGGTATTTTTTACACCAAAATAACATCGCAATCATGACACCGAGGAAGCCGCCGTGGAAGCTCATACCACCAGTCCAGACTTGGAATAACCACAGTGGATTTTCTAAGAATTTACCAAATTCGTAGAACAACACATAACCAACACGTCCGCCAAGCACAACGCCCAATGCGCCATAGAAGACCAGATCTGACACCATGTCGGCTGTCCAGCCATCACGTTGTTTAGCGCGATACGATGCTAAGCCCCATGCACAGAGAAAAGCCAACAGATACATGAGTCCGTACCAGTGCACTTTGACTGGTCCTAAGCTCAGTGCAACTGGATCAATATTTGGATAGGTCAGCATCGCTGCTCCTCAATTTTATATTTTGAGCAGATTGTAGCGGAATGATATGAAAAATGTTGTACATTCAATGTGAAAGATCAAGGTCCCAAAAGGCGGGAGAAAAGGATTTATGTGTATTGTCGCTTTTGCATGGCAGGTGCTGGATGAGATGCCTCTATGTTTAATTTCAAATCGTGATGAGTTTTACCATCGACCAAGTTCTGCCTTGCATGCATGGGAAAATAGCAGCATTGTGGCAGGACAGGATTTGCAATCAGGGGGGACTTGGATGGGGGTGACGGCTTCTGGTCGCTGGGCGATTGTGACCAATTTTCGCAATGGCCGGGAGCAGAAAGCTTATGCCACTTCTCGTGGGTATTTGATTCAATCCTTTTTAGAAAGTGACTTGGCGCCGATTCGATTTGCCTGGCAACTGGAAAAACAGCAACAGGACTATGCGGGCTTTAACTTGTTTGTGGGGGATCGAACACAAGCGGTATATATGAGTAACCGTGGTGAAGCGCCGCAACTGCTCGCCAATGGCGTGTATGTGGTATCCAATGGCCTCATGTCTGAAGATTGGGAGAAAACCCGACATTTACGTCAGCGTTTTACCCAAGAATTTTTACCGATGTTGCAGCAAACACAAATGACTGAATCCGCAATCGATGCCGCCGCTTGGGATATTTTGGAGGATGAACGAAAGGTGATTCCAGATTTGTTACCCGATACGGGAATCAATACAGAAATGGAAGAATTATTGTCCTCTACTTTCATTCAGAGTCCAGTCTATGGAACACGCTGTTCAAATTTTTTAAGACTTAGCCCGACACAGTGGCATTGGCTGGAAAAATCCCAGCAAGGGCCGTCACGAGGTGCAATTGTTGATCTTCAGTTAAAATTAGCGCCTTGAATTGATATGTTATAACATAATTTCAATATAAAACAACAAGATGAAATAATACTGTCATCAAGGTGACATAAAAGGGTCACCCAGCATTGTTAAGGTGTAGCCAATCGAGTTACGTCCAAACAAATAGATCTGGGGATATTTTATGTTCTTATCAAAGATGAGCTTTTCCAAAAAGCTCTTGGCGGTCAGTTTAATGGCAGTTCTGTCAGCTGGCATGACTGCGTGTAACGACAGTGATAAAAACGACAAAACGGAAGTACCTACAACACCAAAAGCTAAAAATGTGATTTTCTTTTTGGGTGATGGTATGGGGATTACCACTTTAACGGCATCACGAATTTATTCTGTTGGGGAAGATGGTGATCTGACCATTGATACACTGCCAGAAACTGCTTTTGTACGCACTTTTTCGGAAGATGGTCAGGTGACTGATAGCGCGCCGTCTATGGCGGCTTATATGACTGGCGTGAAAATGAAAAATGAAGTCATTTCCATGCAGACCGGAACGATCGCATCTGCACCAAAAGCAGATGGAACCAGTACCTGTGATGATGTTGCAGAGAATAAAGGCAAAAAACCTGTTGAAACCTTACTTGAACTTGCCAAAGCGCAGGGGATGGGCACAGGTGTCGTGACTACCACGCGTATTACCCATGCAACGCCAGCCACAACCTATGCCCATGTTTGCCATCGTGATGCAGAGAATGATATTGCGGCACAGCTTGTTCCCGCAGGTAAAGGGACCGGATGGGGCGCTTATAACAGCAAGCTTAAAGATGGTGTAGATGTAGTATTAGGTGGTGGTTTACGTCAGTTTAAACCGACGACTGTTGCAGGCGGTAAACGTGCTGACGGCCGAGACCTAGTAAAAGAAATGCAAGATCAAGGTTATAACTTTGTTTCAAGTGGTACTGACCTTGCAAAAATTGATCCAAGCAAAACTAAAAAATTATTGGGTCTCTTTAATGCCAGCCATATGAATTATGACTTGGATCGTACCAATAAGAAGATTGATGAACCTAGCTTAGCGGATATGACTACCAAGGCGATTGATGTCCTACAGGCAAAAAACAAAAGTTTCTTCTTGATGGTTGAGGGTGGCCGTATTGACCATGCACTACATGACACCAATGCGAAACGTGCGTTGCAGGATACGGTTGCTTTTGACAATGCGATTAAGGCAGCGATTGATAAAATTAAACTGACCGATCCAGAGCTAAAAAATACCTTGATCGTGGTGACTGCTGACCATGACCATACCATGGTCTTGAATGGTTATGCGAAACGTACAGGTAAATATGTAAAAGGTGCTGAGACCAGTGTCTTGGGCCTAGTGAAGAACTATAACAAAGCGGGATTCTCAACCGATGTCAACGGCAATCCATATCCGATCATTGGCTTTGGTACAGGTAAAAAACGTTTAGATAATGACCGTATTGAAGCGCGTGGTGTTTTAGCTGATAACGATAGTTGTAATCCAGCTGCAGGCCCAGCAGGTAAATATACCGATAGCCGTGGAACGGATATTGATAAAGAGGGTTGGTGTACGGGTACAGCTTCAGATGATTTCCAGCAAGAAGCAGTGGTGCAGACTGGTTTCGCTGATAGTGAAACGCACGGCGGTACCGATGTATTCCTTGGCGCGATTGGTGTGGGGTCAGACAACTTCCACGGCAGTCTAGAAAATATCGAAGTATTTAATTTAGTTCGCAAAGCCATTGGCCTAGATAAATAACAACAGACTGGAGAATGATGATGTTAAAACAATTTAAATTAGGTCAGTTGGGTATGAAAGCATCTGCTTTAACTGTTGCACTCTTGGCTGCAAGTACAGGTGTACAGGCGGCGGGTGAAGCTAAAAATATCATTTTCTTTTTAGGTGATGGTATGGGGCCAACTACGGTCACGGCAAGCCGTATTTATGGCTATGGTGAATCTGGCAAATTAACCATGGACACCTTGCGCCGTACCGTACGCATCAAGACCTATTCTGAAGATGGTCAAACCACAGATAGTGCGCCGTCAATGGCAGCCTATATGACAGGGAAAAAAACCCGTAATGAAGTGATTGGCATGACACCGGGAACTGTTGCTGTTGAGCCAAGCTCAGGTACGGCACCGGATGGAACGAAAGTGTCGAATGCCGTGAATAACTGCCCAACGCCTGGTTCGAGTGTAGCAGCAGGCAGTCCTGCCGAGACGATTCTTGAATTGGCCAAGGCCAATGGCAAAAAGGTAGGGGCGATTACCACCACAGAATTAACCCATGCAACCCCAGCTGCAACTTTTGCTCATGTGTGTAACCGTAATGCGCAATTTGAGATTGCGCGTCAAGTGATTCCTGGTGGTGCAGGATATAACCCTAAACTGCTTGATGGTGTAGATGTGCTCATGGGCGGGGGACGTAACCACTTTACCCCATATAACGCGACTGACAATAAAAAGGGTCGTATTGACGGGCGTAATTTGCTGGATGAGCTAAAAGCGAAAAATTATACCGTCGGTGCAACCAAAGCAGACATGGATGCTGCACCACTGAATAAAAAATATATCGGTCTTTATTCGGCAACTTCACATCTGGAATACGATTTGGATCGCCCTAGAACGGCACCGAATCAACCAAGTTTGGCTGAAATGACCGCGAAATCGATTGATTTATTGCAGGCACAAGATACCGCAGGCAAAGGCTTCTTCTTGATGGTTGAAGGTGGACGTATTGACCATGCATTACATGGAACCAACGCCAAACGTGCCTTGCAGGATACTATTGCCTTTGATAATGCGATCAAGACCGCACTGGATAAAATCAAGAAAACTGATCCTGAGTTAAAAAATACCTTAATCGTCGTCACGGCTGACCATGACCATACCATGACGTTTAATGGTTATACCGCACGTACTGGCAAAACCACGGCGACGAATCCAGGTATCTTGGGTTTAAGTTATAGTTATCAAGAGGCAAAAGCATCAGATACGCGTAGCCGCGTGTTAGAGGATGGCAAGAAACATGCCCCTAACTTTGATGCGAAAGGCAAGACCTCAACCACTTTAGTGTTTGGTAATGGTGGTGGGCCACGTCCAACCTCACGCATCGATATTACGGACAATGAGGCAGCAGCCGATGATTATTTACAAGAGGTTGGGGTAAAACTTGGTAGTCCTGGCTCTGAAACACATGGTGGTGGAGATGTCTTATTGTTTGCTGAAGGTGCAGGTTCACAAGTCTTTAAAGGGACGAGAGAAAATGCATGGGTATTTAGCAAATTAAAAGAAGCATTTGGCTTTAAATAAACCTTTTATTGAAGTTTTTCATCATATTGCAAGAAACCTCAGTCACTATGACTGAGGTTTTTTTATGTAGGAAATAACATGCGTCTTGTGATTAGTTCGGTCTTACTCTGTTTGGGGATGACTTGTTTGCATGCGGCACCCTTATTAAGCGCCAGTATTATGCGTGAGACGCAAACCATTGGGAATGATGGTGTGACACGTACCAGTGTGTTTCAGGAGCGTATGTATCGTAATACACAGAATATCTGGATTGAGCGTGTATTGCCTAAACATCATCAACATGGTCAGGAGAAAGGTGGCCATAAACATTTAGATTTGGCTGAAGCAGCGCAGCATTATTTTATTGATCATAAAAAACAGCCAAAACTCAATTTAGTGTTAATGGAAGATAAAACAGTTGTGCATTTACAGGATGCCGATGTTGATATGTTAGGCTTAAGTAATTGCTGGTCATGCGTTTATTCATTGATCGACCCTAAAAGTCTAAAAGCAATGACAGTGAAGAAAAAGGATGCAAACACGACATGGTATGAGACTCAGAATAAGAAAAATAAAATGAGTATTGAATGGGATAATCGCAATAACATTGCCAAACGTGTTGAAGTGCGTAGTCTGGATGGTTTGCGTTATGACATCTTAAAAGCCAATATTCAACAGGTGAATATTGCCGAACCTTGGAAAACATATAGTAAGTTTACAACGAAGGACTATTCCGATTTTGGGGATTAACTGAACTAAAATTGCATGTTTGAATTTAGCCCCTTCTTAAAGGGGCTTTATCATAATAAGACGCATCAAAATAGATTTAGCCAAGTAATCAGTATAAATGAGCCAGATCACTCCAATATAATCAGTCGAACATTGCGATATTGCTTATTTGTGTCCGAACGGATCATGATGAATTGATCTAGACATACAAAAGCCGACATGATGTCGGCTTTTGTATTTTCAATGCTTGCTTATTTCGTTGTTGTAGCTTTCTTTTCTACGGAAGGTGCAATTGGATCTGCAGTAATATAACCCACGGCAGCAGCAAAACGGTCTTTGTAGTTTGCACGGACTAAAGGATCAAGCGTTTTTTGTACTTTGTCGTGTAATGGAGATTCCCAGTCACCCGGGTGCTGGAAGTTGCTCATGATATAAGTCCAACCATTCACCGCATCTACAGCATGTAGACCTGTTGATTCAGCACCAGCAGGTGTGGATAAGATACGGCTTAATTGTTTGGTATCGACATGATAAGCCCATAAGAAGTTATTGATGTGCATGCCACTATCTTCACCAATGAAGAGGGTACGTAAATTTTCAGAGAACTTGATGTTATCTGGGTTGGCAATTTTATCTGCATTGGCAAGGTTACCTAGGGCATCAGCAGTGGCAAGGTCTTCACCAACCAAAGCCACTGGAGCTTCCATGTGTACCGAAACCCATTCACTATTAATCAACTGGTTTTTTTGATCAACTTGGCTACCTTTTAAGGTGTGAGCATACACGGCACCTGCTTTCGGACCTTGGACTTGGATATCAGTGGTTTTGTCAATCATAGAAGACTGAACATAAGACATTGCAGAATAAGCAATTTTATCCTTAATGTTGACCGTTGTACCTTCCATTTTGGTAAATCCCATACTTGCACCGACTAACGCTGCATAACGATGGGTTTCAAGGAATGCAGCCTCGCGTTCTTTACCTGCAACTAATTTCACCCAGTTATCTTTGCCACTGAAGCGAATCTTGGTATAGCTTGCATCTTTAGGATCAGCAGTTTTGACATCCATAAGATCAGAAATTTTATATTGATCAGCCCAGCCTTTTACTTCATCGCTTGTTGCATGACCAAGATTGATCCAGCTGATATCCCCCGCACCTGGGCCTACGCCAGATGTTTGCTTCCATTTAGCAACATAGAGCGTGCCTGCAGATAAATCTTTTTCTTTATCTGCAACGAACATAAACAAGCCGCCATTGGTTGCATCATCACCCATTAACGCCGTGCGATTATCTGGCATGACTTGTACCAGCTCATGTGAAATACGACCTAAACAGTAATGTTTTTTAATTGAACCCGTACCATCGGTATTAACCGTCACTTCTGGTAAATGACCGTAGTGGTAAGGATTGCCTTTATTGCTGTCGCCAAATAGGTTTTGACTGAATACAGGTAGATAGCTTGCTGCAACGTTATTTGCATCAGGCTCGTATTCTTCACTCGAAAGATGTGTTCCCCATGGCGATAAGCTGGCACCACAAGTAATCCATAAGCCATTGACCTTGGAGGTATCCACATTGTGATATTTCACCAAAGATAAATGACCTGTTTTAGGGTCTTGATCCAGAGTTAAAATGGCGATGGGGGAAGGTAAAAGACCATACATAGATTTTAGATTTTGATCACGAGTAGTGTATTCAAATTGCACCACATGGAAAACAGGATTTCCTGTAACACCTAAGGCTTTCTTATCTGCATCAGTAAAATCTTTACCTGTCGCTTGTTTAAAGCTGATCAACGAACTTCCATCTGGACAGTCTGAAAAGAATTGGCGTTCTTGCCCTGCTTTTGATTTATCGATAATCGGTTGGTTATTGATATCAACATAACCTCCAGCAAGAATTTTGCCGCCTTTGCCATCTGTTACCAAGTCCCCTGTGGTGAAGAACGGCTTATAAGCAAGGGTGTAATCGGTTTTTGAACCATCATCCCAATTGATACTGAGCGTTGAGGCAACGCTGGTCGTTGCCATTGCGGCAGGGTCAGTTAGATTAGGTGCTGCCATGGGGGTAAATGTTGCATTTTTAAATTTGGCAGCCAGAGGTGCAAGGGTGGCAGAGTCATTATTGTCATCATTGCAGCCGGTTAAAACGGCGGCGGTACTCATTGCTCCGAGGGGTAAAAAGGGAGCGCCTGCGAACCATTTTAAAATATCACGACGACTTGGCTGATGGGTATTGGCTGTCATAGTAAATCCATTTCTTTAATATAGGGCAAATAAATCCTGATCGATTCTATGAAGCAGAGATGACATTTTTTTGACAGTTTTAATGCAATTTTAAGAAAGTTAATTTTTATAAATAATTAAAAAATATGAAATTAAATAAAAAAATCCCTGAGGTTTTTCAGGGAGCTGTAGCCAGTTTTCAGTCAGTTACTTTTCTTTTTTCCAGTATTTTTCCGAACAGTAAACCCAGTTCAAACAACATCCACATAGGGACTGCCAGCATAATCATCGACAAGGCATCGGGTGGCGTGACAAACATGGCCAAAAAGAAACAGCCCACAATAATGAAGCGGCGTTTTTCAACCAGACTCTGGGTACTCACCACACCAATTAAAATCAGGACGAGGGTAATAATCGGGATTTCAAAGGTAAAGCCAAACACCAAAAACAGCTTTAAACAGAAGCTTAAATAACTATTGATGTCAGTCATCGGTGCTACAGTTTCAGGGGAAACACTAATAAAGAAATGTAGAATTGCAGGCAGTGTAATAAAATAAGCAAATGCCACGCCTAAATAGAACAGCACAATACTGCCGAATAAGAGCGGAATGGCCAGATGACGTTCTTTTTCATACAGTGCAGGTTTGATGAAAGACCAGATCTGATAAATGATATAGGGCATTGCCAGCATAAATGCGACGAATAGATTCAGCTTAAACGGTGCCATAAATGTAGCAGTGACATCGGTTGCAATCATGGTTGATGTTGCGGGTAACTGCTGTCTTAACGGTTCAGAGAGCCATTGATAAGTGGTATTTCTAAATGGCAATAAGCAGAAAAAAAGAAGAATCGTTACCCCAACAATCTTAAACAGATATTGTCGCAGCACAATTAAATGCTGCATCACCGGCATCTGTTGCAGGGATTCTTCAGTACTGGCTGAGGTTGATGGTAATTGGCTCATACGGCAATCTTTAATTCTGTATCAAACTTTGGTGCCGATAAGGGCAACTCAAGCTTATGAGGTAAATACTTTTGATAGCTAATACTAAACGGTACAATATGTTGCGTTGAACAAGGGCTATAAGTCACGGGTGACTGAGTCTTGGTTTCTGCAACTTCTATCTCTGATGTTGGTGTACCTTTTAGCGCATCGAGTTGTTGTTGCATCCTGCGTTCGAGCTCAGTAATTTTATCAATTTCTTTTTGCATTTCTTCACGGAACTCAGAAAGGCGGAGTTCTCGATCAATTTCGTTCTGAATGTTGTTGATAAATTTTTTAATTTTTCCATACCATTTTGCTACGAACCGTGCAGCTTCTGGTAATTTATCCGGGCCAAGCACCAGCAATGCAATCACTGCAAAGCAAAATATCTCGGTCATTCCCAAATTCAGCATAGTCGTGCTCGCTTAGCCTTTTACTGAGTTTTCAGTATTTTTAACTTGAGCATCAATGGTGCGAGGTTCATTTAAAGGAGCAGTTGTTTCTTCTTCTTTCATGGACTTTTTGAAGTCTTTTACTGCACCACCCACATCTTTACCCAAGTTTTTAAGCTTCGATGTACCAAAAAGTAAAATCACGACAATTGCAAAAATCAGTACATGCCAAATTGATAAGCCAGCCATTCTTCTATTCCTATAAAACTTTGCTATATCTCAACAGTTGGGCATGACAAAGATGTGACACTTGTATTGCAGTTTTAAGACAAAGCAGCTGTTTTCCTGTAAATAGTGCTAGCATAAGCAGCGTATAAATAAGTGATCAAAACTAGATTGATATGACTTTTATCCTCCCAATAGGTGCCTTGTTTTTCGGGTTTTTGATCGCTCAATTCAAAGTCTCAGAACAGACCAAAAAAATCTTGTCTGCTTTATTGGCGCGGTTATTTATTCCTGTCGTGATTATTTACAATATGGTGTTCTATCAGGCAGGTAGCTTTGCACTTATTCTATTTAGTTTCATTTCATCGATCTTGCTGTTTTACTTATTTGCGTATTTCTCTAAAGACCGTTTGCAGGCACTTTGTTTGAGTTATAGCAATATTGGTTGGCTTGGTTTTCCATTCGCCATAGCCTTATTTGGCGAGCAAGTCAGTGCAGCGATGATTGCACTGTATATTGGCGGATCTTTATTTGGCAATATTTGGGCGGTGACTGCCGTTTCAAAAGAATCATCAAACGCCTCTATGATTTTCCAGAAAGTTTTAAAATCACCGCCAGTCTTGGCCTTGTTGGCAGCATTGATTTTATGGCTATGTGGTATTCAACGTTTACAGGGGAATCTTGTTCTAGAAGGGCTGTATGATGTTGCCAAATTTGGGATGAGCTTTGCGGGCATGTGTATTTTAGGGATGTGGCTCCGATATACACGGGTACATCGGGCTGACTTATGGCTCAGTACGCGCACACTGATGCTGAAATTATTGTGTGGTCTGGTTATTTGTAGCGTGACTTATTATTGCATTGAGATTCCACAGATTAACTTCTTGATACCTGTGCTGTTCCTTTTATTTTGTCTGCCGCCTGCCGCTAATATTGTTGCTTTGGAAACGCATTACCAAGGTACAGGCATTTCAGCCCGTTATATTGCTGCAGGAACTATCGTAAGCTGTGTGGTGATTGTGATCTATGGTCTATTGCTGCATATAAAAAGTGCCCTCATATAGGAGAGCACTTTAGGGTTTTAAACCAAACTGGCTTTAAATAGCTGCATCGCTTGACCACGATGGCTGATCTTATTTTTCTCAGCTTTGCTGAGTTCAGCACTCGAAACATTGAGTTCTGGCAGCCAAAATAAAGGGTCATAACCAAAACCGTTTTCACCACGTGCAGCGGCTAAAATCTCACCCTTCCAAATACCTTGGAAAATTTGTGGCAAAGGGTCTTCTGCATGGGTGACCAATGCCAAAACACAAACAAACATGCCTTCAATGGTTTCACCTTCTTTACGCAAAGGTGCAAGATCAGCCAACAGCTTTTGATTATTGGCAGCATCATTGCCATGTTCGCCTGCATAACGTGCTGAGTAAATCCCAGGTGCACCACCTAAGATCGGGACACATAGTCCAGAATCATCTGCCAGTGCAGGTTTACCTGAAAGTTTAGATGCATGACGTGCTTTGATAATGGCATTTTCAACAAAGCTAAGACCATCTTCAATCGCATCTTCAATATCGAGTTTGCCTTGCGGAATAATCTCGACAGGTAGATTCAGTTGTTGAAACAGATGTTCAAATTCAACAACTTTGCCTTTGTTGTTACTTGCAAGGACAAGACTGCCTTGGTTGAGCCATGCTTGGGTAGACATGCTGAAAATCTCAATATTTTAAATCAGATGAATTGTACTCGATTTGGTGGTCTAAGTCGGTTGTATATCTTTGTGATTAAACACCGATAATAGTAAGTCCATCAACATCTTGTTCTAATAGTTTGCTGAAGAAACGTATAAGATCATCCATCATTTTGATCACTTCCACTTTATATTTTGGATATTTTTTCTTAAAAATTTTTGTTTCTTGTTTAAATAAAAGACGAACATTATCGTTATAGCGTAAATATTTTTTAGCTTCTAAGTAAACTTTATATGTATCAAGTTTTGCAATCACTTGCACTATTTCTGCTGCATCAAGATATGTATTTTCCCAGTGTGACCAAGGCTTTTTATCCCCTAAAAATAAGTGTTCAACTAAAGAAAATGCGATCTCATCAATGACAATTGAATGATCACAATTCGGATTTCGTTGCAAATCATAGGGAATGATCTGCATGTTAAGACCAGCATAAATTCCATTTGAATAGGATGTAACGGTAAAAGAAAATTTCATGCTAAAGTTTTTTCAAAATCAGTGTGTGGAAATTCCAGAATTTAATTTTTCCGTGAGCATTTGGATGTTCTGTTCTGGTTTCTTGATTCAATAAAATTTCATAATCTTCAATGAACAGTTGTTCAATTTGCTGGCGATTAAATCCTTGCATGGTCTGAGGCCGTTGTAATAACCAAGCATCATCTTGACCTAAAAGTTGTATTAATAAAATCCCGCCTTGCGGCAAGGCATGTTTCATCTTTGCGAGTACATGATCAATTTGGTTAGGGGCGCAAAAGAACAGACTGAATAGGGCAATGATAATACTGGCTGATGGAAACGGATAATTTTCAAAAACATGATTTGAGAAAAAGAATTTAGGATGATTTTTAAATCGATACTGACATACCCGTTGTGCTGCTTCAGAGGGATCAAAGGCATAAACCCGATAGTCATGTTTCAGTAAGAAGGCTGCTTCATTGCCTGCGCCACATCCACAATCAATGGCAACACGAGGGAGGGTCGCATCAACATACTGGAGTGCATATTCCAAGATCGGACGATGTGATTGATCTTGGGTGAGTTCCGCAAATATCTGAGACATGAGTACTAAAAAATGAACAATTTAAAATAAATAACAGCTTAAGATCTCTTTGTAAAAGTAGAAATTGAACTACATTTAAATCAATTTGGAATAAAGCCAATAAAAAACCGACTCTCACAAGTCGGTTTTTATATCATCCAATAGATCTAAATCAGATTATTGCGCTTGAATCCATTTATCAGCACGGTCACGTGCAGTACGGATCTGATCTTGAGTCAAGTTTGCAGCCAATGCGGTTTTCTTCCCTTCAGATAGGCTGATGACTTTAGTATCCAGCATGCCATCACGGGTAGATAACTCATACCATTGATAAGCGCCAACAAAGTTTTTCTTTTGCTCTTCCATCATTGCAAGATTGAAGCTGGCACGGTTATCGCCGTTGCTTGCTGCTTTCTCGAAATATTTACGCGCTAAAGCTTCGTCTTTTTTGGTACCAATACCATCGGCATACATACGACCGACATTCAACTGCGCTGCAGATAAGCCTTGATCTGCTGCTGCCTTGAATAAAGAGAATGCTTGTTTCTCATCTTTAGCAACGTCTTTACCAAATTGGTAGCGGGTTGCTAAATAAAACTGTGCCCCAGCTTGACCAGATCTTGCTGCGCTTTGTAATTCACCGATACTCATGACTGAATATCGCGCTGCCTGTGTTGCCACAGATTGTGGTTGAGCAACATAGTCAGCGTGCGCTTGTATACTGATCAGACCAAATAAAAATGTGCTGATTAATGTCTTTTTCATAGAGCGCTCACTCGATAAATTGCGACTTCACCAAATAGGTTCGGCATATGCTTACTCAGCACACTACCTTGTTGGTCACCATTAACGGCAAGTCGATTAATAATTTTAATCCGATTCTCAGCACATAAGGCTTCAAAGTCACGGAAAGTACATAAATGAATATTCGGGGTGTTATACCACATATATGGCAAAGCTTCCGAAACAGGCATTTTCCCTTTCAAGGCAAGAAAAGAACGTGTCTTCCAATGCGCAAAGTTTGGAAAAGTAATAATGGCCTGTTTGCCGACACGCACCATATCACGAAGTAATACATCGGGGGCATCTACAGCTTGCAAAGCTTGTGCCATGACCACAGAGTCAAAAGACTGGTCGGCAAAACGGCTTAAACCGAGGTTTAAGTCCTGTTGGATAATATTTAACCCCCGACTGATGGCAATTGCAATCTTTTCTTGATCAATTTCTAGCCCATAGGCACGAATATTGTGCTGTTTACTCATATGAGCCAGCAGTTCACCATCACCACAGCCTAAGTCTAACACGCTAGAGTTCGGGTTGATCCATTTTTCAGCGAGTCGTTGATCTATACGCATTAGTGCTGCTCCTGCGATGTCGATTGCAACTGTTGTTCTCCACCTAAAAATGCGCGTAGGGTTTTCACATACAGTGGAATAGGGAAGAGGAAGGAGTCATGACCTTGTTCAGCATCAATATCTAAGTAGCTGACAGGCTTATGATTATCAATCAAAGCATCCACCAGTTCCTGTGAGCGACTCGGACTAAAACGCCAGTCTGTGGTAAATGAAATCACCAAAAATTGGCACTTCGGTTGACTCATGGCTTTCGTTAAAGAATGTTCATATTCACGTGAAGGGTCAAAATAATCCAAGGCCTTGGTCATAATCAAGTAAGTATTTGCATCGAAATTGCGACTAAATTGTTCACCTTGGTAACGCAAATAGCTTTCCACTTGGAATTCGACATCAAAGCCATACATAAATTTGCCCGATTTTAAATCGCGACCAAATTTTTGTTTCATGGCTTCTTCAGACAGGTAGGTGATATGACCGACCATCCGTGCCAGAATCAAACCGCGTTTGGGATAGCTGTCATTTTCAAGATAACGGCCATGATGGAAATCAGGATCGGAAAGAATTGATTGGCGCGCAACTTCGTTGAAGGCAATATTTTGTGCGGAAAGCTTGGGTGCACTGGCGATAATGGCACATTTTTTTAAGCGGTCTGGATAATCCAGTGACCATTGTAGTGCCTGCATTCCCCCCAAAGAGCCGCCAATCACTGAATACCAAACTTTAATCCCTAAACGATCTGACAGCATGGCTTGGGTTTTGACCCAATCGCGAACTGTGACCAATGGAAAGTCTGGGCCATAAGGACGATTTTCATTTTCAGGATTGGGTGAGGTTGGTCCCGTTGAACCGCTGCAACCCCCGATATTATTTAAGGAAACGACAAAGAAGTGATTGGTATCAATCGCTTTTCCTGGTCCAATACAACTGTCCCACCAACCTGCTTTTTTGTCATCATCATGATGGTAGCCTGCCGCATGGTGATGTCCTGACAATGCATGACAAATCAGAATGGCATTGGATTGATCTGCATTGAGTGTTCCATAGGTTTCAACCATTAAATCGAAACGCGGCAATACTCGGCCACATTCAAGTTCTAAAGGTTGTTCAAACTGAAACTTTTGTGGTGTGACTAAACCCACTGAATCCGATGGAAAAGACACTGGAATGATTCGCCCTATAATAAATCATTAATAATAAAAGGATACCAATTCAGGTATCCTTTCCAAAGTCATTTTTTCTGATATTACAACTCAGCTTTACTGACGATTATATGATATTTCACTGATCTAAACCGCGGCAGCAACCACTTGATCTGTGGTCAAGACGCCTTGTTCAATCAAACGGTTGGTACAGGCAATAATGGCCTCGATTGATGACGTCACGATGTTGTCATGCACACCGGCACCGAATGCACTCTTACCTGTGCCTTTGACTTGAAGCTCAATCAAGGCAAGGGCTTTGGCATTGGCACCAGAACTGATGCTGCGCTCTTCATAGTTCACCACATCAATTGGTAACTGCAAGGCATTGAGCATGGCTGAAATTGGGCCATTACCTTCACCACGGAGGCGTTGAATTTCGCCGTCGATTTCAACGTCTAATTCAATGATTTGTGTACCATTAATATCCGACAATTGATAATGTTTGGTGTGATAATGACTGTTTTTCACATCCACATAAGTCTTTTCAAATAATGACCAGATTTCATGTGCACTAATTTCAGTCCCGTTTTCATCAGTATGTTGTTGTACGATCTGACTGAATTCGATTTGGACACGGCGTGGCAAGGCAACGTTGTAGTTCGATTCCAATAAGTAAGCGATACCACCTTTGCCTGACTGGCTATTGACACGGATGACCGCATCATAGTCACGACCCAAGTCTTTCGGATCGATTGGCAAGTAAGGCATATCCCAGATCTCTTCGTTTTTCTGGAATTCAAAGCCTTTTTTAATTGCATCCTGGTGCGAACCAGAGAATGCAGTAAAGACCAAGTCACCTGCATATGGATGACGAGGGTGTACTGGTAAACCTGTACATTCTTCGACGGTGGCAATCACTTCGTTGATATTTGAGAAGTCTAAGTTTGGTGCAACACCTTGGGTATACATGTTCAAGGCAATTGCAGCAACGTCGACATTACCTGTACGCTCACCATTCCCAAACACACAACCTTCAACACGGTCAGCACCCGCCATGATCGCCAATTCAGAGGCTGCAATACCACAGCCACGGTCATTGTGGCAGTGAACTGAGATAATCACGCCATCACGACGCGCCAAGTTACGGTGCATCCATTCGATTTGATCGGCATAGACATTTGGTGTAGACACTTCGACCGTTGCAGGCAAGTTCAAAATGACTTTATTGGTCGGTGACGCTTCCCAGATTTCCGTGACAGCATCGCAGACCTCTTTGGCAACCTCTAATTCAGTTGCAGAGAAACATTCTGGACTGTATTGGAAAATCCAGTCGGTTGCCGGGTATTGTGCTGCATATTCTTTGACTTTTGTTGCGGCATTAATCGCAAGTTGTTTTGAGCCATTGGCATCGACATTCAAGACTTTCTTACGGAAAGTAGGCGAGTTTGAGTTGTAGATATGCACAATGGCACGTTCTGCACCAACTAATGCTTCAAAAGTACGTTCGATCAAGTGATCACGTGCTTGAACCAAAACCTCGATGTAAACATCTTTAGGGATCAAATTTTCTTCAATCAACTTACGGGTAAAATCAAAGTCGATTTGTGAGGCAGAAGGGAAGCCAATTTCAATATGTTTAAAGCCGATTTTAACCAACATGTGGAACATTTTTAATTTTTGATCCATATTCATCGGTTCAAAAATCGCTTGGTTACCATCACGAAGGTCGGTACTCATCCAGATCGGTGCTTGATTGATTTCATTATTCGGCCACTGGCGATCGGGTAAATCCACGCGCTGGTACATACGGCGGTATTTTTTGCTTGGGTCAGCCAACATCATGAGAGAACTCCTTGTCGTAGCCATGGTTGCTGATTCAAATTTAAGGCAACATGCTACAGATATATATGGTGTCTAAAAGAAATAATTTAAAGAGAAGGTGCAGATTGGGCGCCTAAAAGTAGAGGCGAAAAAATTATATGCGCGCGAGGCGCAGCATCAGGAGAAGTGCAGCGAGATGTGTTGTATGAGACGGGTGGGTAAAGCCGCAATTTGTTTTCATCATCTACCATCATTCATATTTGTCATTTAATTTTGCAGTTATCTTAATCATCTAACTAGACTCAGTCTAGGTGAAAATACAGACGACTGCAAAGGGCTGTAAAATATTTTAATTTGAATGAATGGAAAATATTTCCCTGTTTTTTGCACTATTTTGTGGAACAGGGGAAATATTTTTCGTTAATTTTATTAATATTGGAAAATAATGTGAGGATCGACTCTAAATGTGACGAGAACTGTTAAATTATAACTCAGCCCATTTACGCATGAGATTATGATAAAGATTGGTGAGTTTAATCACTTCTGCATGAGTGTCACCGAGTTGCATACGTAGATTTTGAATCGTTTGATCTAAGGTGAACAGCATATTCCGATCAGCGTCATCACGCACCATACTTTGCACCCAAAAGAAGGAAGCAGTTCGGCAGCCGCTACGAATCGCAGTGACTTCATGCAGACTTGATGACGGATAAAGTACCATATCACCCGCAGGTAATTTGGCTTCATGGTAGCCATAAGTATCTTCAATGACTAACTCACCCCCTTCATACTCATCCGGTTCAGATAAAAATAGAGTACAGGAGAGGTCTGTACGTAAACGCTCTTTAGTACCACGAATGCGACGGATTGAATTATCGACATGGAAACCAAAAGATTCCTGATTTTCATAACGATTGAAAAGAGGAGGGATAATATCTAGGGGGAGAGCTGCTGAAAGGAAGAGAGGGTGTTTCCCCAATTCCTCTAAAATAATATTACTCAGATGGTGGGTTAAAGGGTGATCTTCAGGCAGTTGCTGATTATTTTTTACTGTGGCAGACAGGGTGCCTGCGGTAACTTTGCCATTGGCCCATTCGATTTTATCCATTTCTTCGCGAAAGTACTGAATTTGTTCTTTGCTTAATACATTTGGAATATGATGGATCACAATGATTACCTTTATAAAAACAATGAATGATAAAAAATAGCCTCATTATTATGAGGCTATTTTTGCAATAAAATCCATAATTAAATTATGGGTTTTATTGGTGAGATTAGTACTTAAAGTTTACAGAGAGTACCGCACTGCGGCCTTCAGCCTCTGATGCATAGTGTGATGCATAAGCTTTGGTGAAGTAGCGTTTATCAGATAAGTTGTTGATGTTTAATTGTAGGTCAACATTTTTATCTACATTATAACGAGCCATTGCATCGTAGCGAACATAGCCTGGAACCCATTTGGTATTCGCTGCATCACCATACACTCTATCCATAGCCACTGCACCAGCGCCTAAAGTAAGCTGTGGCAAGACTTTATAGGTTGTCCAAAGTGTTGCTGAGTTTTTTGCAACGTTTTGAACTCGGTTACCATTGGTTGGGCTTGGTTGATAATCTGGTGCAGTTGCAGTTCCCTTATTAACAAAGCCAGCATCTACGATTTCACTGTCTAGATAGGTATAACCAGCTGATACAGCCCATTTATCTGTGAGGTTACCATTCGCACCAAGCTCAATACCATCCACACGCGTTTTACCAATGTTTCTTGTGAAACCATCCGTATCTAAGGCACGTGTATTATCTTTCTGTGTACGGAAAATAGCAGCGGTTAAATTTAATTTATTATTTAATAAATCCCATTTAGTACCAATTTCGTATGTTTTCACTTCTTCAGGTTTTAAGTTGTTGATTGCACGTGACTGTTCATCCGTAGTGCTTCGCCCTGGAACGCTAATACCCTCTGAACCATCACCAGCATCCACACCGACAGGGTTGGCAGAAGTTGCATAGCTGATATAAACAGCACCATTCTCAGCTGGTTTGAAAGTAAGGCCAGCCTGATAGTTGAAGAAATCATTGCTTGAACTATATTTTGTCCCAGCTTTGACAAGTGTCGCACCTGAACCCGAATCTTGATTGTATTTCATATCAGTTTCGAATTTGTCCCAACGAACACCCAGATCAAGTAACCATTGTGGGGTGATCGTGATGTTGTCCAGCACATAAACCGATTGAGTTTTTGAGGTAATATTGGTGACATTCGGATTTGCTTTGATATTGCCTAACCATGCATCACCCGAATTAGGATTGTTTAGGCTAGTACACCAGCCATTTGAATTTGGTAATGAACAAGCATTGTTTGCACCACTTCCTCCAATTTTTGAAGTATTTGGATCGGTAACAATATTGGTTCCACGATCTGAATCTTGCTTAGAATATTCAACGCCAGTATTGAAACTATGTTTAAGTGAACCCGTATCAAACTTACCAGTTAATGCAAGTTGATCCGTAAAGGTATCCGTATTGGTTAAATTGGTATTGACTCGACGCCAAACTTGACCATTTACAATATTGCCTTGGCTGTCATCTGGTTGAGTCCATAAATAATCGTTTTTAGATTTGCTATAGACGGCTGTGTTACGAAGCGTCAAATTTTCGCTTAAATCATGTTCTAACTTGATGGTACCAATCTGATTTTCTTGTTTTTGGAAATCACGATCTTTCCAACCATAATAAGTACCCTGTTTAACATCTACAGGTTTTCCCGCAGTTGTTTTCTTAGTCGTATCATATTGATATGGGATACCAGAATCTGGCTCATCATTTGTTTTTAAGTAGTAATAGCTCAAAGTCCCACGAGTGGCAGAATCTAAACCGAAGCTAATACTTGGTGCGATACCTGCACGTTTATATTCAGCCCCATCATGTTGGCCCGCTTTTTCATTTTGGTGACCCATCACAACGACACGAGCTGCAACACCATTACCAAAATCTTTATTACCATCTAAAGTAATACGAGCGTAATTGTCTGTACCCCCAGAAATAGAGCCTTCTAAAGCATCACCTTTTTTAGCGACTTTAGAAATCATGTTGATGCTACCGCCAGATGTACCTGCACCACCTAAAGCAGATGCTGAACCTTTGGTCACTTCTACTTGTTCGATGGCGAACATTTCGCGGTTTTGAGAGGTTGAGCTACGAATGCCATCTACATACATTGAACTTTCAGAGTTATAACCGCGAATGAATGGACGGTCACCATTTGGGTTACCACCTTCACCCGCACCGAGGGTAATGCCTGGAACAGTACGTAAAGCATCACTTAAGGTTGTAACTTGCGTGTCTTCAATCAATTGTTTTGAAATCACAGAAACCGATTTTGGTGTATCCAGAAGCGGGGCAACAAATTTGCTGTTTGCAGATTTATCTACTTTGAGACTTTGTTCTTGTTCAGCTTGAGCATGAATTGTTGGGAGTTGCACTGCTTGGTCTTGTGCAATAGCAGGTACTGCAATCACAGAAAGTGAAGATGCAATTGCAGAAGAAACGAGTTTCTTCCGTGATTTAATAAAAGACATTTGGATAAATCCTGTTACAGACCTTAATGGTTTTGTAAATAATAATGATTTCTATTTTTATTGCAGCGATTCTTAATTTGTTTTTGCTATTAAAAAATAGATTGTAATTTGTAAAAAGAATGGTGAAGATGATTAAGTTATACGTAAATATTTGATTTTATTTTTATATTAGAAAAAATTCTTATTTTTTAAATTTTTATGGTTATTTTGGATGGATCGTGAATTGATTGTAAAACTATATCTTTTGATTGTTGTGTTTGGGTGAATTTTCTTCATTTAGAAATATAAAAAAGGGCTTTCACGAATGAAAGCTCTAGAGCCGATTGATTAGAAACGATAGGTTCCTTTAATTGCAAAAGAGCGACCTGGTGCAACGGTTGAGAAAACACCAACATGAGACGCATCATAAATGCGTTCATTGCTTAGATTGTTGATATTCATTTGTAGGCCAAGCTCAGGCATAACTTGATAACTTGCAAAAGCATCAAAACGAGTGTGTTCTGGTAAGTAATAAGTATTGCTGTCATTTACATAGCGTTTACCAACATAGGTCGCGCCACCGCCTAAACGCAACTTATCGGTCACCGCATAGGTTGTCCATAAGTTTGCATTATGTTTTGCAATAAATTTCATCTGATTGCCATTATCAGGGTTGCTGACATAGTCAGAGCCTTGTTTAACAAAACCGCCATCCAGTAATTCGCTATCTAAATAGCTATAGCCAGCTGAAATATCCCAAAGTGGCGTGATTTGGCCAATCGTGCTGAGCTCGACACCACGTACACGGTTTTCGCCATCAATGGTTACAAAGCCATGAGGGTCTGTGGTTCTTGCATTGGTTTTACGCGTTTCAAACAAGGCAGCATTGACGGCTAAACGTTGGTTTAAAAGCTCCCATTTTGTACCCAGTTCAATACTACGACTTTTTTCAGGATCAATATTGTCAGCTAAACGGTTACCACTCGATACGCCATCCGCACCACCAGCTTGACCTAGATTATCACCACTTGGGTTTAGTGAGGTGGCAAAGTTTGCATAGACGCGACCATTGGGTGCAACTCTGTAAACACTACCAACTTGATAACTAAACATGTTTTCTGAAACAGTATCTTTAAAGTTGGTCGACTCATAGTCATCGAAACGTAAGCCAAGATTCAAGTCCAGTTTATCGTTTAGACTCACTGTATCAGTAACATAGATCCCCGTATTTTCGATTTCACCATCTTTCTTTTTAGCTGCATAGGTGATGTGGAAATTTGGGTGGGTGTTACGGCTTGGATTGTAAAAATCAATAATTTCTTTGCCAGCACCGGTAACGGTCATGGCTTTACTGCCAATGCGCTCTTTACTGTAATCGACGCCCGTTACAAGATTATGTTGAATTCCCCAAGTATTGAATTTCGCTTGTAGGTTTAACTGTCCACTATTGACATGGCTGGTCCGATAAGAGGTACGATCATTTTGCTCATAGGTCAGACCAGAACCTTCCGTTTTACAGGCAGCACCGCTGATTGCACTATCACAGCCAAAACTTAAGCGAGTAAAGAAATAGTCTTGAATGGTTTCTAAATCACGGGCAAGAAAGTTCAACTTTAAGTTTTCATTAAAGTCATGTTCTAAGCGTAAGTCGAAGCTTTCAGAGGTGTAATTTCTAAAATCAATGTCTGGGCGACCAAAATTGGTCTCAAATGGCATGCTTTCAATTGGGGTTTTACGATTAGGGTTTTTGGCATTGCTGAAGGGTAATCCCATATCAGGCGTGTCGTTAAACTCTAAACGGCTATAGCCTGCAGTGAAGCGGGTAGGGGTATTGAGGCCAATGGTAATTGATGGTGCAACACCCCAACGATCAACTTCAACATTATCACGGCGGGCAACTTCACCTTGATCCAGCATGGCATTAAGGCGCACTGCAATATTGTCATTTATTGCAACATTATTATCTGTGGTAAAGCGATATTTGGTGTGACCTTTACCTGAGTTCTGGTATTCAGAGGTAACTGTCGATTCAGTTTTATCTTTTGGTTTCTTGGTGATCAGGTTAATTGTGCCGCCCGTAGAGCCACGACCCGTATAAACTGAACCTGGTCCTTTAGTCACTTCAACGCTTTCTAGGTTAAAGACCTCATGTGAACCACGTGCATAATCTCGCATACCGTCAATCAGAATATCTGTACTGGCTTCATAACCACGAATAAATGGGCGATCTCCCATCGGTGTGCCACCCTCACCTGAACCCAAGGTAATTCCTGGTGTGGTACGTAATACATCTTGTAGCGAGCTTGCACCACGCTCATCAATTTCTTCTTTTGAAATAATATTAATGGTACGGGCTGTATCTAAAAGCGGGGTGGTAATTTTGGAATTACTGGATTCCTTAACGTAGTAAGACGTGTGTTCAGCTTTTGTTTTAATGGTTTCGAGTGTGTGTACGACTTCTTCGTTGGCCATTGCAAAAGGCGTTGCTGTCATGCCAATGAGTGATGCAACTGCTAATTTGTTCTGTTTTTTCCTACTCTTAATATAACCCATACCCATTTACGCCCTATTTTAACCAGAATCAAAAAAAAGGAAAATAATAATGATAAAGTTTATCATTTACAATAAAAATAATTATTTTTTAAGGTTGTTTTAAGAAAACTATGATTTTGGCTAAAATGAGAAATATATGTGCTTTTTTAGCATCCGATTTTGTATATCCAGAAAGTTGTCATATAATGTGGCACTTTAAAAATTGTTATTACTAACTAATATCGAGGAAGCCATGCAAGTAACGACTGAAGCGGTTTCGGGCGTTGCCCGTCGTTTAAATGTTTCTGTACCGACGAGCCGTGTTAACGAGCAGTTTGAAGCTCGCTTACAACGCACTGCCAAAACTGTGAAGATCAACGGCTTCCGTCCAGGTAAAGTGCCTTTGAATGTTGTTCGCCGTGAATATGGTGCGAGCATTTATCAAGAAGTTGTGAATGACATCATTCGTGACACTGTATTTGAAGCAATTCAACAAGAAAAAATCAATGCGGTCGGTATGCCGAACATTGAGAAAGTTGAAAACAAAGATGATGCTTTAGTTTTTGAAGCGACTGTTGAAGTTTATCCAGAAGTAGAAGTGAAAGCTTTTGCTGATCTAGAAGTTGAACGTAAATCATCAGAAATCAACGACAAAGACGTTGATGTAATGATCGAAAACTTGCAAAAACAACGTCAAACTTGGGCTGTAACTAAAGGTATGGCGAAGAAAGACATGCAAGTAACTTTCGACTTCGAAGGGACTGTTGATGGTGAGAAGTTTGAAGGCGGCGCTGCTGAAGACTTTAAACTGGTACTTGGTTCAGGTCGTATGATCCCAGGTTTTGAAGACGGTATCGTTGGTATGAAAGCTGGCGAAGAGAAAGTGATTGATGTCACTTTCCCTGAAGATTACCAAGCTGAAAACTTAGCGGGTAAAGCGGCTCAATTCAAAATCACTGTGAAGCAAGTTGAAAAAGCAAAACTTCCTGAGATTGATGCTGAATTCTTAAAAATCTTCGGTTTGACTGAAGAGGAAGGCCTAGACAAGTTAAAAGCTGACGTTCGTAAGAATATGGAACGTGAAGTTCGCAACGGTCTTCGTAACCAAGTTAAACAAGCTGCATTTGATGCGCTTGTTGCTGCAAACGAAATTGAAGTGCCAGCTTCAATGGTTGCTCAAGAAGTTGACCGTCAACGTCAACAAATGATCCAGCAGTTCACGCAACAGTTTGGTGCTCAAGGTGCAGGTGCATTTGACAGCAGCATGCTTCCAGATGAATTGTTCAAAGAACAAGCTGAAAAATCAGTTAAGCTTGGTGTATTGGTCAGCAAAGTATTGGCTGACGCTAAACTTGAAGTGGATCAAGCACGTGTTGATGCTTATATCGATGACATGGCTTCTTCTTATGAAGACCCAACAGAAGTTGTTGAATACTTCAAAAATGACAAACAACAACGTGCTCAAATCGAAGCAGTTGTGTTAGAAGATCAAGTGGTTGATCACATCTTAGCTTCGGCTAAAGTAAAAGATGTTGCGATCAGCTATGAAGACTTATTAAAAGAGCAACAAGCTCGTCGTGGCTAAGCTTTTAAAAGTTGATTAAAGAAAAAGGCGCTTAATGCGCCTTTTTCTTTAGAAGAAGATCGCGTGCCTTCATATCTTTTGTGAGATGCAAAAGCATTCATGTCAGCTCTTTAAACCCTCTGTTATGAAAGTGTTAATTTAATTCGAAATTGCCAGATTTTAGTCTAAATAATCGAATATTTCAGATTGAACCTTTTGCAATTTCATTGATTATCCCTCATATTGTTGGCATAGATCGAGTCACAATAATTTAGGAATAAGTAAACGTATGTATGTTCCAACAATTGAAAATGCTTTAGTTCCTGTTGTCGTTGAACAATCCTCTCGTGGTGAGCGTTCATTTGATATTTATTCACGTCTATTACGTGAGCGTGTTATTTTTCTAACGGGTGAAGTTGAAGATAACATGGCGAACTTAATCGTTGCGCAGATGTTATTCTTAGAAGCAGAAAATCCAGAAAAAGATATCCATCTCTATATTAACTCACCGGGTGGTTCTGTGACTGCGGGTATGGCGATTTATGACACCATGCAGTTTATCAAACCTGATGTTGTAACTTATTGCATGGGACAAGCAGCATCAATGGGTGCATTCTTATTGAATGCAGGTGCAAAAGGCAAACGTTACTGTCTGGAAAATGCACGTGTCATGATTCACCAGCCACTTGGTGGTTTCCGTGGTCAGGCGTCTGATATTGAAATTCACGCACGTGAAATTCTGTTTATCAAAGAGCGTTTAAATCGTTTGATGGCTGAACACAGTGGCCAAGATTATGAAACGGTTGCACGTGACACAGATCGTGACAATTTTATGACTGCTCAAGCAGCCAAAGAATATGGTTTAGTTGACCAGGTACTAAGCAAACGTCCGTAATTTTTAGGGCCTAAGTTTAAGATTTAAGTTGTGGAGTAAATATGTCCGAACATCCTCAAGGACAAAAACATTGTTCATTTTGTGGTAAAACGCAATCTGAAGTTGGAAAGCTGATTGCAGGTGAGGACGCATATATTTGTAATGAGTGTGTAGATGTCTGCTTGGACTTGGTTCAAACCAGTCAACAAGTGGAAGCAGGGGATTGGGCAACCAAAGCCTTGCCGAAACCACATGAAATACGTGCTGCCTTAGACCAATATGTGATTGGGCAAGATGTTGCGAAGAAAACCTTATCGGTTGCAGTATATAACCATTATAAACGTTTGAAAGTGGGTCAGTCGACTCATGGGCATCAAGAGATTGAAATTGCGAAAAGTAATATTTTGCTGATCGGGCCTACGGGTTCAGGTAAAACATTATTGGCGCAAACATTGGCTCGTTTGCTCGATGTTCCCTTTGCGATGGCAGATGCCACCACTTTAACCGAAGCAGGTTATGTCGGTGAAGATGTTGAAAACATCGTGCAAAAGTTATTGCAAAAAGCGGATTACGATGTAGAGAAAGCACAAAAAGGCATTATCTACATTGATGAGATTGATAAGATTACCCGTAAATCTGAAAATCCATCGATTACCCGTGATGTGTCAGGTGAAGGCGTACAACAAGCCTTATTGAAAATGATTGAAGGTACGGTTGCGTCTATTCCACCACAAGGTGGTCGTAAGCACCCACAGCAAGAATTTATCCAAATCGATACGGCCAATATCCTGTTTATTTGTGGTGGTGCGTTCTCTGGTCTGGAAAAAATTGTCCAACAGCGTCAAGAGAAAGGTGGGATTGGTTTTACTGCAGATGTGAAAAATAAAGATGACAGCAAAAAAGTCTCTGAATTATTCCGTCAGGTTGAAGCAACAGACTTGGTTAAATTCGGTTTGATTCCAGAATTTATTGGTCGTTTGCCTGTGATTGCGACATTAGAGGAACTGGATGAAGAAGCCTTGATGCAGATTTTGACAGAACCGAAAAATGCATTAACACGTCAGTATCAATATCTGTTTACCATGGAAAATGTAGATCTGGTCTTTGATGAGTCTGCGTTACGTGCCGTGGCCAAAAAAGCACTTGACCGTAATACAGGGGCACGTGGTTTACGTTCAATTCTGGAAAATGTATTGCTGGAAACCATGTATGACTTACCAAGTCGTACCGATGTTGGAACTGTGATTGTGGATGCAGCTGTGATTAACGGAACAGCGAAACCAACATTTAAAGCAGAGCGGTTACCGCAGGTTGGGACGCCAGAAGTGATTGAAAAGAAGGATTTGAAGGTAGTTGATTCTAAATCGGCTTAATTCACATTCATCTAAAAAAGCATGAAAGGCTTAGCTTTTCATGCTTTTTTTATTTGCAATTGAACGTTGAGGTGTTAATCTTAAAAAATTGAAAAAATCCGCATAGTTTTGCGCAGTTAAAAATAAATCCAAGAAAACGCCTTGAGGGATGTCATGCGTTATTTAATATTGTCATTATGTTGTGCAGGGGTGTTGGCTGGCTGTCAAAGTCATAAAACAGTTGAAGAAAAACCAACCGCACTGACTGCAACACTACCATCTGTTGATACAGCAAAAGAACCAGGCCTATTGGATCAATATCATGTTGGTGGTTTCAGCGCTGGTGGTTGGGTCAATCAAAAGTTAGGCCAATATTACGCACCAGTCAAACCACAAAATGAACAAGCAGCGATCGTTTATCTGTATCGTCCCGATACCCGTTGGAATCGTCAGGAAATTGCCGCAGCAAATTTATTTGTTAATGGCTATCGTATCCCCAGTCTGTTACATAACCACTATTATTGGCTGGAACTTCCTGCAGGTACCTATCGTCTGAGTGTAAGTCGTCCACTGGTGGGACTGCATTTTCAAAAGCCAAAATATTTAGACTTTACTGTGGATGCTGCACAAACCTATTTCATTAAATATGATGAAGAAAATAAGATTTCACGCAGTGAGCACACGGGCCCTTTTATGATTACACCAGAAAAAGTGGCCCATCAGGAAATTGCATTTACCCGTTTAAAATCATCGAGCTATAACTTCGTGGCACAAGATGCATCAGGTAAGGTGCGTTCCAAACCACAAGAATTAAAGCCAGCCAGATATGATGAGAAATCAGAAGTACATTTGGTGAAACCGTTTAAACTCTGGAATCCTTTGACTTGGTAATCACCATCAAGAAAACAGCAGTTTATTCCGCTTGAATTAAGGGTTGAAGGATAGTGAGGAACTGCGCTTTCAATTGTGAGCTTTGCTCTGGATCGCTTAAGGTTTTTTGACTGATGTTGCTCATATATTGAAAAATATTGGTGCTAATCAGCAACGTTTTTTGATTGATGGATTGGCCTTCGGGTGTTTTTAAAAACTTTAAATACGCCTGTACTTCTTTTTCGCTCAAGGCATCGGCATAAATTTTCTCAATTGCCTGTAGGGTTTCCGGACGAGCAAATACTTTGGAGCTGGTCTCTTTGAGAAGTTGGCTCAGTTCTAAAACCGCGAGATGCTCTTGAGTTGTGGTGAGTTTTTCTTTTCCCAATACCCGCAATAAAATAGTTTCAGCTTCAAGGTCAAGCGTTGGTTGCATTTCATCAAGTGACGTATTTAGCACATGTTCAAGGTCACTGAGTTGAACCAGTTCTTTGACCGATTTGCTTTGAGCGGGGGATGCAAATGTATTTTGTATGCCTGCGAGAAGGCAAAGTCCAATCACTAAGCTGAACATCGATTTATTCATCTCTATATCGCCTTATTCTTCTCATCTTTTTTATAATCTAGCAGAAGCTTTAGGCAAAAAAATAGCCGAATACGATGATTCGGCTATTTGAATTGTATGAATATTATGACGCAGCAGCATCAACCACTGGAATCTTGCCAATCTTGGCTTGCCAGATTTTTGGTGCAGTGGCATGGATTGAAGTACCATTTACATCCACCGCAACGGAAACAGGCATATCTTCAACCACGAATTTGTAGATGGCTTCCATACCTAAATCAGCAAAGGCCACGACTTCCGCTTCACGAACTGCTTTAGACACGAGGTAAGCCGCACCACCAACAGCCATCAAGTACGTTGCCTGATTGTCTTTGATTGCTTCAATTGCCGCAGGACCACGATCCGCTTTACCAATCATACCGAACAAGCCAGTTGCTTCTAACACTTGGCGAGTGAACTTATCCATACGGGTTGCAGTGGTTGGGCCAGCAGGACCAACGACTTCATCACCCACAGGATCAACGGGGCCAACGTAGTAAATAAATTTACCTTTTAAGTCGACTGGAAGTTCTTCGCCATTGTTTAACATGTCAACCATACGCTTATGCGCAGCATCACGACCTGTATAAATGGTACCGTTCAATAATAAGGTATCGCCTGGTTTCCAAGCATTCATTTCTTCTTGAGTAATGGTATCGAGGTTGACACGCTTCGATTGTGAAGAATCCCAAGTCACGGCAGGGTAGTCTTCAAGTTTTGGTGCTTGAATATGTGCAACACCTGAACCGTCTAACTGGAAGTGTGCGTGACGAGTCGCGGCACAGTTCGGAATCATACCGACGGGTTTACCTGCTGCGTGGCATGGGTAATCCTTGATTTTAATATCAAGGACTGTAGTTAAACCACCAAGACCTTGTGCACCAATACCCAATGCATTGACTTTCTCGAAGATCTCGATACGGAGTTCTTCCATCTTGCTTTGTGGGCCACGACGAAGTAATTCGTCCATGTTGATTTCTTCCATGAGTGCTTCTTTTGCAAGCATCATGGCTTTTTCAGCAGTACCACCAATCCCGATACCGAGCATACCTGGTGGACACCAGCCTGCACCCATAGTTGGAACAGTTTTAAGTACCCAGTCCACAATTGAATCAGATGGGTTGAGCATTGCAAGTTTAGATTTATTCTCTGAACCGCCACCCTTCGCTGCAACGGTAATATCAACTTTATTACCAGGAACGAGTTTGTAATGAATCACGGCAGGGGTATTGTCTTTGGTATTCTTACGACCAAAAGCTGGATCTGCTAAAACTGAGGCACGCAGTACGTTTGAGTTTTCTAGGTAACCTTGGCGTACACCTTCGTTGACTGCATCATCCAGACTCATGCTTAAATCAAATTTAACATCTAAGCCGACTTCAAGGAAAACGTTAACGATCCCTGTATCCTGACAGATTGGTCGGTGACCTTCAGCACACATACGTGAGTTGATAAGGATCTGGGCAATAGCGTCTTTTGCAGCTTTATTTTCTTCACGATCGTAAGCACGGCTCATCGCTTGGATGAAGTCTTGTGGGTGATAGTAAGAAATAAACTGCAGGGCATCCTTGATTGATGTAATCAAGTCATCTTGTTTGATGATCGTTGTCATATCAAATTTCTCTTGAGCGGGCGATTAGCTGGCGGGCTAAATTATATGACAAAAAGCAATGAATGTGGGAGTTTTAGCTTAGATTTGGCGAAAGGTCTAAAGCGAATTTGAGCTTAAGAAATATTCGAAAAACAACACGGTCTGGATTTTAGTTTTTCCTGATGTGTGAAGGTGAATAGCCAAACTGCTTTTTAAAGCGATGGCTGAAATGACTGCTGGAGCTAAAGCCAAATTGTACGGCAATCTCAGTCAAATTGGCTGTACTCAGTTCAAGTGCTTGATGGGCTTGCTTAAGACGGCGCTGCATCACGTATTGGTGTGGTGGCATCTGCATCGATTGTTTAAACATATGCGCAAAATGATATTCGCTGAGTTGCGCTTGTTGCGCCAGATCAGACAAGGTCAAACTCAAATGGAGATGTTGATCAATCCATTCCAAGAGCTGTTTCAGTACATATGGGGACAATCCACCTTTAACCTCAGGTGCTTGCCATTGTGCATGACTATAATTCTTGATCAGATGATTGAGTAATAGCGTGGTCGCCGTACTCATCTGTAAATGATTTTCACGATGTTGCCAAGCACCATTGAGTAAGAAGTGCCGGTAGATCATGGAAATGTGCGGGTCAGCCACAAAAATTTGCGGATTTAATATGATCTGGCTGGGCTCGCGATCCCAGACTTGTTCTGCGACGCGGTGTAGATGTTGTTCGGTATAGTAAAGATGCACAAAGGTCAGTGGATCACGCAAATCCCAAGTGGATTCAAAATCTTGTGGCATCAGGCACATACGATCTGGCCCACCACCATTGTGCCAGCCTTGAGCCGTCTTTTGGTAGCTTTCGTAGCCTCCTTGAATATACATGCTCAAGGTATGATGATTACTACAGACGCTGACACGGTCTTGGTTATTTTGCCACATGGCGAGCTGCATACCCGAACCCAGTTCTACCGAGTCGAGCAATTGTGCTTTATATTGCTGTAATTGATCTAGAATCTGATATTTCATCTTCTATATGCAGTGCCGAATATTCTCCAGTTTAGTGTAGAACTTTCAGCCAGCTTTGTCATCTGCTCAACAAATTCATCTAAAAAACGCAAGGTGATGACAATCACCGCAAGATTATGCAAGCAGAGAGAGGGCTCAAACTCGCAAAATAGCCGCTATAGAGATTGAGTTTGGTTTTAAGAATATGAATGCGCTGTTATATGCGTTGGTTGTGGTGATCTGGGGAACCACATGGATTGCAATTACCCTGCAACAGCAAAGTGGAATTTCGGCCAGTGTGGCGGTGTTTTGGCGCTTTTTTATTTCTGCCATGGTGTTGTTTGCTTTTATTGTATTGAGTCGGAAGTTACAAAAACTGACAGGCAAAGATCATCTGTTTTGTATGTTGCAGGCTTGCTGTATTTTTGGCTTTAACTTCGTCTGTTTTTATTATGCGGTGCAATATATCAGTAGTGGCTTGGAAGCGGTGATTTTCTCCATGGCGGTGATTTTCAATACCATCAACGCCAGATTATTCTTTGCCCAGCAGGTGTCGACGCGTTTTTATCCTGCTGCTTTACTTGGTGTACTTGGGATTATTGCCTTGTTCTGGCATGACGTGGTGGGAACGACTTTAAATAGTCATACTCTGCTCGGTATCGGGCTGTGTATTCTAGGCACTTATGGTTTCTCTTTGGGCAATATGATCAGTACTCGCCATCAAAAGCATGGCTTGGATATTTTTACCACCAATGCTTATGCCATGTTGTATGGCTCATTGCTGATGGCGTTGATTTCATGGTTTAGACAGGATGAGTTTTTGCCGAGTATGCCATTCAGTGCAATCAGTGCTTTATTGTATCTCGCCATTTTTGGTTCTGTGATCGGTTTTACTGCGTATTTCTATTTGGTCGGACGGATTGGTGCAGGCAAAGCGGCCTATAGTACCTTGTTATTTCCTTTGGTCGCTTTAGTGATTTCAACAGTATGGGAAGGCTATCACTGGCAAATGAATGCGGTGATCGGCGTGATTTTGATTTTATGTGGTAATGCGATTTTCTTTGTGAAAGGGCCGCAAACCAAGAAAATTCAAACATTAAATAAGCCAGAGTCTTGTTAAAATTTTGTTGCATGGCTTTAAAATGAATGACTTATAATAGGCAATCAAATGGTACAGGAACATCTAGCGCAGCATATTATTGCACTTTATCAGAAGCATGCTTGTGAATGGATTGAACGACGGGGCAAGGTTCTTTCTGAGAAAGTCTGGCTCGATCGTTTTCTCAGCCTGCTACCAAACTCGGCGCATATTTGGGATTTGGGCTGCGGTTCAGCGCAGCCGATCGCTGCGTATTTTATTGCACAAGGCTGTCAGGTAACGGGTGTAGATGCTTCCGAACATATGATTGAAACAGCACGGCAATCTTTCCCAAAGCATGTTTGGCTGCAGCAAGATTTTCGGGAGTATCTTCCTGAACAAAAATTTCAGGGCATTTTTGCGTGGGATAGTTTCTTTCACTTAACCCAAGACGATCAACGCAACATGTTTAAGCGTTTTGCTGAATATGCACAATCAGGTACGGCTTTAATGTTTAGCAGTGGCCCTGCACAGGGGGAGGCGATTGGTGAACTCGGTGGAGAACCGCTATACCATGCCAGTCTCTCAGCAGAGGAATATCAAACCTTGCTGCAAGACAATGGGTTTAAGTTAATTAAAATGATTGCTGACGATATTGAGTGTACAGGACATACCATTTGGTTAGCTCAATACCTCGAATAAAAAAGCCCTTTCAATGAAAAGGGCTTTTTTAACTTTAATCAAAGCGCAGGTTTAATATCATTGTGCCTGAATCGCAGTCAGGGCAATGGTAAATACAATATCATCGACCAAAGCACCGCGAGACAAATCATTCACCGGTTTATTTAAACCTTGTAGCATTGGACCGACACTGACCACATTAGCAGCACGCTGCACCGCTTTATAGGTGGTGTTACCTGTATTTAAATCCGGGAAGATAAATACATTGGCACGCCCAGCCACTTGAGAATCAGGGGCTTTTTGGCGACCAACACTTTCAACTGAAGCGGCATCGTATTGTAATGGGCCATCAATCAGTAAATCAGGGCGGCGTTGCTGTGCAATTTTAGTCGCTTCAGCAACCTTCTCAACATCGGCGCCAGCACCTGAGGTTCCAGTCGAATAACTGATCATGGCGATACGCGGATCTAGACCAAAGGCTTTAGCTGAATCCGCAGACTGAATCGCAATCTCGGCAAGCTGTTCAGCATTTGGATCAGGATTGATCGCACAGTCACCATAAACATAGACTTCATCAGGCAGTAGCATAAAGAAGATGGATGACACCAGTGAGTAATTTGGTGCAGTCTTGATCAGTTGAAATGCAGGACGTACGGTATTGGCGGTGGTATGAATGGCACCTGAAACCAGACCATCGACCTGATCCAGAGCCAACATCATGGTGCCCAGCACCACGGTATCTTGCAGTTGCGCTTTGGCTTGTAGTGCATCCAGTTTACCTTTACGTAACTCGACCATGGGTTCGATATATTGATCACGAATGGTATCTGGATCAATGATCTGTAAATCATCTGGTAACTGGATACCCCGTGCTTTTGCTACCTCAGCGACTGATTCCGGTTTTGCCAATAAAATACATTGTGCAATGCCACGAGTTTGACAAATCACAGCCGCTTGTACCGTGCGTGGCTCATCCCCTTCAGGCAGGACGATACGTTTTTTGGCTGAAATGGATTTTTGTACCAATTCATAGCGGAATGCTGAAGGCGAGAGACGTGGATGTAGATTATTTTGGGTATGTTGATCAAGCCAGTTATTGTCAATATGGCTGGAAACAAAACGCGTCACTTGCTCCGCGCGTTCAGTATCATCAATAGGAATTTCATTTCCAAAGCGCTGTAATAGCTGTGCGGTTTCCAAGGTGTCGAAAGGGGTATGTAAGATCGGCAAACCTTGCTTAATCGCACTTTGGCAAAATTCCAGTACATTATTTGGGGGCGCTGTTTGCTCGGTTAAAACCAAACCCGCCAAGGGCGTACCATTGCTACTGGCAAGACTGGCTGCCAGAATCGCATCCGTTCTTTGTGAGGCACTAATAATCAGTTCACCGGCAACGAATTTATGCAGTTCGGATTCAATATTTGATGCAATCAAACTGGTGTGCAAAATACGACGTTGTTTGGCTTCACCTTGATGTAACCACGTGCCATTGATGATCGAAGCAATGTCCAGACTACGTGGCACGCTCAGAATATTACTAAACGGAACCAGGCCGATAATTGGCAGTTCATCGGTTCCCATATAGCGGTTATAGCGTTGTAATTCTAGCGCAAAGGTTTCAATATGCTGGTCTAAACGTAGACTTGGATCAAGTGTCACTGGAATTTCAGCTGTTCCCTCAGGTAGACCTTTTGTCCGCATGAATAATACGCCTGTGGTGCGGGCTGAAGCGGCACCGCCGAATTGACGTAAATGTGCATCGACTTTTTCTGCTGTTTTACGTGGGTCTGCTAAATCTGCAGTGCTGACCAAGACCACTTGTGCATCCAGTGCTTGTGCAAGTGCGGCATTGATTTCACTGACAAAATGATCTTGCCCATTGGGTACCAGACCTTCAACGATAATGACATCATGATCGGCAGCGATTTGACGATGTAGGGCCACGGCCTCTTCAAGCAACTCATCGGTTTCACCTAGGGCAATCAGTTGTGTGAGTCGTTCATAGCTGATCGGTTCAACAGAAGGATGTTGAAATAAATGACGATACAGTGTGGTGGTGCGGTCTACTTTGGTATCTGCAATCTGAGAACATGGTTTTAAGAAACCCGCATTAATCCCTTTACAATCCAGCGCGTAGATCATACCTAAACAAGCTGAGGTTAAACCAACGCCTTCACCTGTGGGGATGAGTAAAATTGTATTCATAATGACCTTAAATATATCTAATCGGTTGATTAAGCAATTTTTTCAACTACTTGGCGGGTTTCCTTGGCAATACGGCCTTCTTCGTCGGTTGGAATCACCCAGATTTGTGGACCTGTACCATCGTCGATACGACCTTCACTACCGCGAGCCAAAGCATTATTTTTTTCTTTGCTAAATTGCAAACCAAAGTGCACTAAATAAGCCAAAGTCTTTTCACGGACATAAGCCGAGTTTTCACCAATACCACCTGTAAAGACTAAACCATCTAAACGTGGTAGACCGCAACTTAAAGCCGATAAAGATTTGGCCAAACGATAACAGAATACTTCAATGGCAAGGGTTGCACCTTCATGACCCTTTCCAGAAGCTTCAACCAAGGTGCGCATATCATTGGATAGACCTGACAAGCCCAGTAAACCACTTTCTTTATTGAGCATGCTGTCAATTTTCTGGATATCCCAACCGAGATTGCTGGCAATGAATAAATGCAAACTCGGATCGACGTCACCGCTACGCGTGCCCATCACCACACCTTCAAGCGGGGTCATCCCCATCGAGTTATCGACACTATGACCATTCCAGACAGCACAGGTCGAACTACCATTACCTAAATGGGCACTGAGCCAGCCACCTTCATTTTTATGGCCTGCCAGTTCGCTGGCGCGTTCAGTCACATAAGCATGGCTGGTGCCGTGGAAACCATAGCGACGCACTTGATAATCGGTATATAAGTATTGTGGCAGCGCATAACGATAGGCACGTTCAGGCATGGTTTGGTGGAATGCGGTATCGAATACAGCCACTTGTGGTAACTGGGGGAACAAGCGCAAGGTGGCTTCAATCCCAATCAAATGTGCTGGGTTATGCAAAGGCGCAAGTGGTGTTGCGGCCTCAATACGCTCAACCAGTTCGGGGGTCAGGAGTTCTGCTTTGGTGATGTCACCGCCGTGAACCACACGGTGACCAATGGCTTGTGGATTGTAATTGGCTAAGCGTGCCAATAGGGTCTCAAGGGCTTTGGCATGATCTGCATAGGGAATTGACAGTTCCAGTGGTTCGCCACCAATGGTTACCCCTTTAATACGGGCATCTGCGGCGCCCAGATTTTCTGCTAAACCATAAATACGGTCTTCACGGCGTTCCGAAATGAGCGCGTATTTGATGGATGATGAACCACAGTTAATTACTAATACCGATATAGCCACGTTTGAACACCTAACAGATTTTAAATTTTATGATGAACACTTTGATCTTGCTGCAATGCATCAGGCAATGGGATCAAGCGCAATGTTTTAACATGGGATGTCATCTTGGCGAAGATAGACTTTAGCCTATATAACCCGTCTATAAATCAATCTATTCAGTATAGTTTGGAAATCATCTGTTCTTTTGATTGATCTGTTGGTTTTATCATTATTTTTGTATGCAAATATATAAAAAAACGAGAAAGATCAAGTAAATGAACTTCCTCGTGTTTCTGTGAGCAAATGCCCGATTCTGCTATTGGCGGATTTGCCCGTCACCAAAAACGATCCATTTTTGTGAGGTTAAGCCCTCTAGACCGACTGGCCCACGTGCATGGATTTTATCGGTTGAAATCCCGATTTCAGCACCTAAACCATATTCAAAACCATCGGCAAAGCGGGTTGAGGCATTGATCATGACTGAGCTGGAATCCACACGTGCCAAGAACTCACGAGCTAGACTAAAGTTTTCAGTAATAATCGCATCGGTATGGTGTGAACCATACTTATTGATATGCTCAATTGCTTCATCCATCCCGGTCACTACTTTGACTGCGAGAATTGGACCGAGATATTCGGTATACCAATCTTCTTCTGTGGCTGTTTTTACCGATACACCTAAAATACGTTGGGTTTCGGCACAGCCACGTAGCTCAACCTGTTTTTCTGCATAGAGTTCAGCAATACGCGGTAAGAACTCTTCGGCAATGGCTTCATCGACCAATAAGGTCTCCATGGCATTACACACGCCATAGCGATGCGTTTTGGCATTGAGGGCAATCGGTAAGGCTTTTTGCAGGTCTGCTTGTGCTTCAACAAATACATGGCAGTTACCATCTAAGTGTTTAATCACAGGAATACGTGCTTCATTGCTGATACGTTCAATCAGGCTTTTACCGCCACGTGGCACAATCACGTCCACAAATTCGGTCATGGTAATCAGATGACCGACTGCGGCACGATCTGGCGTATCAATCACTTGAACCGCATGTTCAGGCAGACCTGAAATTTGCAGACCGTGTTGAATCGCCGTTGCAATCGCTTTATTCGACTCGAGTGCTTCTGAACCACCACGTAAAATAATAGCGTTACCTGATTTTAACGCCAATGAAGCAGCTTCAAGTGTCACATTCGGCCTAGATTCATAAATCATGCCGATCACACCCAAAGGCACACGCATTTTTCCGAGTTGGATACCTGATGGGCGATAAGCCAAATCGGTAATTTCACCAATTGGATCAATCAAGGCAATTACATCTTTTAAGCCTTGTAACATGCCCTTAAAGCGAGCAGGGGTCAGTTCTAAACGGTCAAGTAGGGCACTGTCGAGTTGACGTTGACGACCACTGTCCATGTCAATTTGATTGGCTGCCAAAATTTGGGTTTGATTATTTTCCAAAGCCGTATAGATTGCAGATAGGGCATGATTTTTTAAATGCGTCGATGCACTCGTTAAAATACGAGAGGTCTGACGTGCCTGAGCGCCGACTTGTTGCATATAATTTTGTATAGAGTCTTGCATAGCAGTTTGGTATTTGCATGTATTTATAAAGATAGTAACAGTCAACGGCTGAACAATGAATAGGCTGAACTGACAATTCAAAAAATTATCAAGCGTTAATTGGCACAAATTTTTTTATTTTAGTGCGATGAAGATATTGAATCTAAAGTCGAGATTACATATTTTGCAAAAGATTATGGAGCGAAACAAGATAAGTGGTTAAGGAAATGATTGCGTATAAAACGTGCATATGTATAGAATGAAAAAGTATAGGATAAATGTAATACAAATTTTATAAATTTGTTAACTTGCAAGTAGAAGTCATAGAAAATGAGATGCTTGCAACACAAAAATAAACAAGGATGGAGGAAGGGCATGAATTCCATTATCCAAATGGACTCGGATATCAATCATACCTACACAGGCTTTGGTTTTTTCGACATTTACAATAAAAACAGTTTTAAACAACCAGCGCGTACCACGTGGATTGATGGTTGGAAAATTGAATATATGGCAATTGCAGATCCGAAAACGATCTACAACACGCCGATTGTAATTGTCGGGGGCGCATTTCAAAATTTTAACTCTTATAAGTATTGTGTTGAGCAACTTTTCGAGAGTGGGCCCGTTATTTTAATTGATTTACCTTCGATGGGTGCGAATCAGCAAATTCGTAATGTTGATACAGGTGAATCTGCAGGTATTTTAGAACTGCCAGATTTATCTAAAATGCTAGGTCAATGGCTGGATATTGTTGGGATTGATAAAGTTTCAATGATGGGCATGTCATTGGGTTCCGTGGTGGCTTCGTCTTTTGCAGACCAACGACCTGAGTTGATTGACCGTATGGTTTTGATGGGAGTGATGCAGAAAACCCGTAAAAGCTGGCGGATGTTGCTCGAAGAATCACTGCACTTAATGCGCGAAGATCGGATGGAAGAATTTGGTCAGGCCGTGATTCTTTATCTGGTCAATCATGCCAAACTTGATAAAACACGGATGTCACCTACTGCAAAACGTTTGTTCTTTAAACAGATGGCTGAGTTCAGTGCAACTGAACGCGAACGTTATGAAATCAACTGCAATCGCTTGTTGCGCTTAAGTGATGTACCTGTACCACAGTGTAAAACCTTGGTGGCAGCGGGGCAGTATGACAGTTTTACTTTACCGCATGAAAATGCAGATTTTGCTTTGCAATGTCAGGATATGCAGTTTGCATTGATTGCCAATGCCGATCATGTACCGCAATTGCAGCGCCGTAAAGAAACCATGAACTTGTTTACCACCTTTTTAAAAGGCGAATCCATTGACAATCTGGATGGCATTATCTCTATGACACGGGAACAAATGCAGCAGATCGAGCGGCGTGGTGAAGAACGTATTACGGTCTTACAGCCCGAAAGCAAATTATCGCATCGCCATCTTGCGACAGAAGCTGCTGTGAAGATTGTTGATATCACTTTCTTTGGCGTGTACTTAACGCTTCAAGATGTTGAACAACTTGATTTTATCAATCAACATCCACGTGATTTAGCCTTACATTTAGCTGATGAAGAGGGTGAGTTTAAAATTGAATGTTTAATCTTTGATGCAACTGAGCAAGGACTGCGCATCTTATTTAAACACGGCAGTTTTGATATCGCAGAGCGTTTGACTCGTTTTATTCAACGCCAACAGCCAACTGAATAACGAGCATTACAAGATTAAAAAAGTGGCAATTTGCCACTTTTTTTGTGCGCTTATTTGTTGGTGGCTTGAATCATCCAGACTAGGTCGCCTAAGTGTTGCTGCGTACTTTCTAAAGTGACTTGTTGAAAAAATTGCTTGGGTTGTAGCACCTCAACGTGATTAAAGCCAGCTTCATGAAAAAACTGTTCAACTTCGGCAGGGGTTTGAAAATGAAAGCTAAACGCACTGCGCGACATCCATTTTAATAAACGGCTGCTGTTCCAGATAATGGTAGCGAGTTTATTTTGAGTCGGTTCTGGATAGATGTCTGTTAAATAATGCAGCGTTTTAAAGCCTCGGCCGTAATTGGCAATGGCTTGAATCAGTTGCTGTAACATCGGTTTTTCAAAGTAATTGATCAGTCCCTCACTGATAATCACCAAGGGCCGTTGAGGATCGAACACCTCAAATGCGGCAGCAAAAGCATCGGTAAATAAGTCGACAGACAGTACAGCATCGGTATTGCTTTCAATTTGTTGCAGTGCCGCTTGTTTGGTGGCAGCCATGTCAGGCAAATCCAGTTCACGGTAAGTGATCGTTGCATAATGTTGTCTAAACCACCAACCACGTGGTGATAAGCCACATGCAATTTCTAGCACTTGCAGGTCAGGATGTTGCTCAATCAGTGCTTTTAACTGGTTGTCGAGCATGCTGTGACGTTGTTTCAGTGTAGTGCGCATGCTACCACCGACATATTTTTCTGCCCAGCTCTCAATCGGATGAACGAGAGCGGCTAAAGTTTTTCCTTTGGCGGTTGCCAGCGCTGGATGTGAAATCCCCATTTGATACCAGATATAGCCGGTGTAGTGTGCGGTAAATGAAATGTGGCGGTGTTTTGAAAGTTGTTGTGTCATCTGTCCTAGACTCTATTTTCCTAATTCTTATTTTTAACGATATCTATAACGGTGTCTTGCTAAGTCCTCATCTGATATCAGGATAAGCTTTCAGCTGGAGTTACTTTGGTTTCGCCCAAAGTAACCAAAGGCATTGTCATCCGCAAAACCTGTTCATTCCTTGCATGTGATTAATTACAGCATATAGACAGACTATATCTATCTTTTTGAAATCACGCAGGTTGCGGATGACATTACCGGGTATCGTATATCGGCAAAAATATTTTTTAATATGAAGTAAGTTAGAACGAATTCTTAAACTCTTCAATGACTTTTCTGACGTTGTGCCAGTTTTCATCATCTAAAGTCAACGTCGTGCCGACTTGGATATTTGGAATTTTACCGCGCATACGTTCTAAGCGTTGTTGATTTGGTAACGCCAAGGTTTGGATGCCATCCAAAGCGGTACATGCTGCGGCACGGTCATTACAGACCAGCCCCATATCACAACCTGCTTTTAAAGCGGCTTGGATACGTGCATCGGCACCACCTGCGACACAGGCAGCCTGCATGCTCAAGTCATCTGAGAATAATACGCCGTCAAATTTAAGCTGTTGACGTAAGATTTGCTGTAACCAGAACGGTGAGAAACCTGCTGGGTTTGGATCAACTTGATCATAGATCACATGGGCTGGCATCAAGGCATCCAGTTGCGGCATCAGCTTGATAAAGCTTTGCATGTCTTTGTCGTAAATTTCTTGGTATGAGCGGTTATCAATTGCAGCGGCCACATGTGAGTCAGCCTTGACTGAACCATGTCCTGGGAAATGTTTACCTGTGGTGGCCATGCCTGCTTTTTTCATACCACGCATAAAGGCATCTGCCAGAGGCACGATGTCTTGCATGTTTTTGGCGAAACCGCGATCACCAATTACATCGCTGACATCATTCAGGTCAAGAACTGGAGCAAAACTAAAATCAATCCCTACGGCCAGTACCTCAGTCGCCATTAACCAGCCGCATTGCTCAGCCAGTTCAATCGCTTGTTGTGGCTTGCTGAGGTAGCGCTCACCCAATCGGCCCATGGCTGGAAGTAAGGTAAAGCCTTGTCTTAAGCGTTGGACGCGGCCCCCTTCCTGATCAACGGCGATCAGAATCTCTGGGCGGATTTGGCGCATATGGTCGGTTAAGGCTCGAACTTGTTGAGGGGATTCAATATTTCGTGCAAATAAAATCATGCCGCCGACTTGCGGAGCTTGTAAGAGTTCAATATCTTCTTGGGTAAGTTCTGTGCCAGCAATATCCAGCATCAATGCGCCGATCATAAGGATTCCGTTTGAATTTTGATAAAAAATTGATGAAAAAAACGATAGCTAAATTGTGCAATGATTTGCTACATTTTGTCAGTACAGAATATGATAAAACTAGATGATATTGATGATAAGTGCTTGTTGGTCATTTATTTATAATGACTTATGAGTTTTACATGTTGTGATGGAGGTGAATGAAAGGTGTTCATATTGATCAGATCAGCGTGTAATAATTGCCATATCCAAGGAAGTACCAAAATTTTATGAAACTTCAAATGATAGCGTGTGCAGTTGCAATTGCGACTGGTGGTTTATTTTTCTCTCATACCATAAATGAGGCATTTGCAGCGACTGAGACACCTCTTGTTTCAACAGTCATCAAGCCATCTCAGGAACAGGCCTTGGTTGCACGTCAGTTAGCGACCTTGGTTGATCGTCAGCATTATTTAAATATGCGTCTGGATGCAACCACGTCAAACCGTATTTTGAATATGTATCTGGATAGTCTTGATCCAGATCATTCATTATTTTTAAGTGGTGAAGTGGAAGACTATCAAAAGAAATATGGCGCTACGTTTGGCAGTTCATTAAAAGCGGGTAACCTGACGGGACCGTTTGCGATTCATGCACAATACCGTGATCGTTTGAAACAATTCTATGAGTTTATGTTGGCTGAATTGAAGAAGCCGCAAAACCTGAATCAAAAAGATGTCTATCTTGATACGGATCGTGAAAAGGCCGCATATTTCAAAACTACGGCTGAACAACAGGCGCACTGGCAAAAAATGCTGGTTTCTCAGCTCATTAACTTAACCATTAGCAAAGAAGAAGAACAGGCTAAACAAAAAGCATTAAAAGCAGATCCATCGCTTGCCAATGGTCAGGATTTAACTGGACCCGAAGATTTAACCCCAGTTCAGACCTTGACGAAACGTTATACCCGTCAGTTAGAGCGTATTGGACGTGTGAAAAGCGATGATGTGTTGGAAAAAACCTTGAATGCCATGTTGGCCACCTATGATCCACACAGTAATTACTATCCGCCGATTGATGCGATGGAGTTAAACCGCCAAACCACTTTGCAGTTAGAAGGGATTGGTGTTTCGATTCGTCCTGAACGTGGCAATGAAGACTACACCAAAATTGAAACCATTGTTGAAGGTGGCCCGGCAAGTAAATCGGGGCAGGTGAAATCAGGTGATCGCATCATTGGGGTGGCTCAAGACGGCGAGAAAATGGTTGATGTGATTGGCTGGCCAAGTTCGGAAATCGTGGGGCTGATTCGAGGTAAACGGGGGACCAAAGTCGTGGTACGGTTACTAGGTGCTGGTGCATCAATGAGCCAGGCACGTAATGTGACCTTAACCCGTGACATTATCCAAGAAGAAGATGCTGGAGTCCGTTCCCGTACCATTGAAATTACTCGTGATGGTAAAAAACATCTGTTTGGTGTACTGGAAATTCCATCTTTCTATTTTGACTATCGTTCACGCCGTGCAGGGACCGAATATCGCTCAGTATCGGAAGATACAGCTAAAGCATTAGAGTCGCTAAAAGCACAAAAAGTAGAAGGCATCTTGGTCGACTTGCGTAATGACCCAGGCGGCTCACTGGAAGAGGTGGCGCGTATGCTTGGTCAGGTGATCAAGTCTGGTCCTGTGGTGCAGATCCGTGATGGTAATGGTAATGTCAATGTCTTTGAAGATACCGATGGTGGTGAACAGCTTTATGCTGGCCCAATGGCGGTACTGGTCAACTTGGCTTCTGCTTCTGCAAGTGAGATTTACTCTGCTGCGATTCAGGATTATGAGCGCGGTATTATCATTGGTAGTACCACTACAGGTAAGGGGACCGCGCAGGTTCAGCTAGATTCACTGGCTTATGGTCAGGCAACGTTAACACAACGTAAGTTCTACCGTATTACGGGTGGCAGTACACAAAATAAAGGTGTGATTCCAGACATCAAATTGGTGGATATTTACAATGAGGAGTTTGGTGAGCGCAAAGCGAAAAATGCCCTGAAGTGGGATACCATTCCAACAGCACCATTTAAGCGCGAAGGCTCTGTACAACCTTATATTGCTAAATTGACAGAGTTTTCTCAACAACGTGTTGCAGCAGATTCTCAGTTTAAATATCTAGAAGCACGAACCGCAATTGCCAAGAAAACTTCGGATCAAAAGAAAGTATCGCTGGATATTGGTCAGCGTCGTGCTGAGTTAATTGATCTTGAAAAGCAAACCTTGAACGCGGAGAACCAACGCCGTAGTGCAACAGGCTTAGCACCTTATGCAAACTGGGAGAGTTATCAAGCTTCTATCGACGCTCTGGTTGAGTCGCGTGCCAAAATGAAAGCACACTTGCGTCCACCATTGCCGGAAGAAGAAACCTTCATCACTGAAGCTGCAAACGTCCTTTTAGATTATTCTAAGTTGCAGTCTCGTTAAGCCTTATCACGTCCAAGCCATAAAAAAGCCCTGCATCTGACAGGGCTTTTTTATGGCTTGGACTCGGTAAATTTAATTGACTCGGATCCAGATTTGGCTTCGTCCTAATGCAGAGACACCAACATAACCGCGTAAATGTAAGCGCTGCCCATTAGAACTTAGTTTGGCAGTCAGGCTATAAACACGAGCTCCATTGGGATCAAGGATCTTGCCACCTGTATAGGTCAGGTCATTTTTATGCTTGAGTTGAGTGATAACATTTAGGCCTAAAATTGGCTTGTTGGTATAAGGCGCAGGGCAGCCTGTGCAAAATTCTTTGGGGGTATAACCTGTACGCGGGGTAATTTTAATGATTTTACCTGTATAAGAACCATCGGCTTCTTTTATGATTTCAACCTGTCCTTTGGGGGCACCTGTCACATCATCAACACTTTGCCAAATCCCGGTAATATCTTGAGCAAAAGCAAAATGACTGAAGGTCAATAGAAAGAAAAAAGAAATCAGTTTTTGGGACAAGTTCATGTTTAAGCCTCCTTGCTGCCATGGTTGTATCCTATTATTTCTGATTTCTAATTAGAGATTCAATTGTTATTTTACAGTTGTAAATTATTAATCGTTGACGTTTCAATCAAATTTTTGAACGGAAAATAAAAAAAGCTTCTTCATTGTAATACAAGATGAAGAAGCTTTTTTTGACGACAACCGAGATCTGTATGATCAGTGCAATGTGCGCATCGTGGCGCTAAATTTTATTTAACTTACTCGGCGCGAATCCAGATCTGATTACGGCCTAAAGCAGAAACCCCCAGATAACCGCGCAAATGCAAGCGTTTACCATTGGCACTGAGTTTGGCTTTCATACTATAAACTTTACCTGAGTTTGGGTCGAGAATACGGCCGTTGGTATAATTCAGACCTTCACTATGTTTTAAGCCTGTCACCACATCCAAACCAACAATCGGTTTGTTGGTATAAGGTGCTGGACAATCTACGCAGGTTTCTTTTGGTGTATAGCCCGTACGTGGCGTAATTTTAACTACTTTGCCTGCATAAGTTCCATTGGCTTCTTGGCGGATTTCAACCAATGCTTTAGGCGCCCCCGTTTTGTCATCAATACTTTGCCAGAGCCCCGTAATATCCTCTGCAAAAGTAAAACTGCTCACCGCAGATAAAAATAACGCACCTAATAATTGTTTGCTCATCATTAAAAATCCTTTTAACGTTTAAGCTTACATTATGGAGGATATCTGACAACTAGTTCAATCTTTATGTGATATTTGTGGCAAATTTTAAGATAAAGAGAGAATGAATGTAGGGAGCCAAATGGCTGTAAATACACCATTTACTGCCATGCCAAAGGCCGCATAACGTCCTGTAACAGGGCCACGTTGCCATGCTTGCGCCGTACCGATCGCATGTGCAGCTAAACCTAAGGCTAGACCAGAAGCACGCTCATCGTGAATATGTTTTAAGATCCATGGCGAGAATGCAGCCCCAATCACTCCAGATAGAATCACAATCAGGGTGACCATCATTAAAGGAGCATGCAGGAGCGTTGCGATGTTCAAGGCAATGGGAGTCGTCACGGCACGGGTGGCAAAAGCCATAATGGTTGGTTCAGACATATGCAGCAAATAGGCCAAGCTCATCGGTAAGGCAACCGCACTGATGCTGGCAAAACCAAGGATGCCAATCATTGATTTGAGCGGCAAATCGTCATAACGCATGGCAGCCAATGGAATGGCCAAAGTAACCGTGACATAGCCAAGCAGGTGACTAAAAACGTTGTTCACATTATCCATATACTGTTGATATGGAATACCAAAAATGGCTAAGAATGCGATGACAATAAACATGCCAAATACAATTAGTGGAATCTGTGGAAATTTCTGATTCAGTGGTTTAGCAATCAGATAACTAATCAGGGTAATAATGAAGCCATAGATAACCATTGACATAGATCAGCTCCTTATAACCAGCGTTTCGCCATTTTGGCATAGACCCATAATGGCAATAATGTACTAAAGGTTAGGATAAATAAGAATGCAGGAATTTCTTTGCCCATATGTACCAGCATAATTAATGAGCCTGCACAAATCGGCAAAAAGGCGAAGCCGCTTTCTTTCAGGATTTTATTATTGGTGTCTGTCAGGCGATTGGAAATTTTTCTAAACCGCCTCCAGATCAGTAATGTGATTAATAAACTAATGAGACCAACCAGATTGCCCAGTTCTGGGTGACCAAAAAGTTTTGTGATCGCAACAGCCCCTTCACGATAGACAATGATTAAGAGAAGTGTGCCAAACCAAGCTGTCCAATCTATATTTTTCATTTTTTTACTCTTGTCTATCTAGATGATGGCTGACCACAATTAAGGTGTTGGGTGATCAATCTCAAATTCTTCCAAAGGTCGATGGAATAGGGAAGCTTTTTTCCCAAGAATTTCGTCTAATGGTAAATGTGCTTGTTTAATGAGTTGTTCCAATTTGTGTGGCGCGATACAGACGGATAAATGTAGATCACCTTGATCATCATAATGCTCCGATTGAATCACATTCAAGCTGTAGAGTTGGGTACGTAATTTACCGTAAGCCGCTTTGAGTACCAGATCAAATTGTTGTAGCTGTCCCATTAAGCATTGTTGCACTGCTTCGCTGAGTTGTTCAAGCCCTTGTCCTGAATGTGCTGAGACATAGACGCGATCAGGCAGACCCGGCGCTTTATAAATGATTTTGGCTGCATCGCCACTTAAGTCAATTTTATTGTAGACCTGCAAAACTGGGGCATCAGCACCGATTTCCTTGAGTACCGACTCTACGGCTTCGATCTGTTCAGGCATATTCGGGCTGCTGCTATCAATTACATGTAAGAGCAGTGTTGCCTCTAGCGTTTCTTCTAATGTGGCTTTGAAAGATACAACCAGATCATGTTGTAAATTTCGGACAAATCCAACGGTATCAGCCAGTACAACCGTACCGACACCATCCCAGTCTAAACGACGTAAGGTTGGATCGAGGGTTGCAAACAGTTGATCAACTGCATAAACATCGCTTTTAGCAAGGATATTGAATAATGTCGATTTTCCAGCATTGGTATAGCCCACTAGTGAAATGGTCGGAATGGCGGCTTTTTGACGAGCAGCACGACCTTGTAAGCGGGTTTGCTGAACTTTGGTCAGTTTATCTTTGAGTTGGGTAATACGGACACGGATTAAGCGTCGATCCGTCTCTAGTTGCGACTCACCTGGCCCACGCAGACCGATACCGCCTTTTTGTTGTTCTAAATTGCCGGTAAAACCACGAATCAAACGGGTAGAGAGGTGTTTTAGCTGAGCCAACTCCACCTGTAATTTACCTTCATGGGTACGTGCACGTAAGGCGAAAATATCAAGAATCAAACCAGTGCGGTCAATCACGCGGCACTTAAGAATACGTTCCAAATTGCGTTCTTGCGCAGGCGAGAGTGAATGGTCAAAAATCACCAACTCTGCTTCGTGGCTTTTCACTAACTCTGCAATCTCATCAACTTTGCCAGAACCAATAAAAAACTTTGGATCGGGTTTATTGCGCTGCACAATGAGATGTTCAAGGATTTCAGCGCCAGCAGATTGGGCGAGCAATCGGAACTCTTCAGCATCCAGATCATCGAGCAGGTGAACCGATACACTGACTAAAATTGCCCGTTCACCACTTTGACGCTGCTCAAAATTTTCCACGCTGTTCTGAAATCCTTATTTTTAAAGTCTTATTCTAGAATAAACCTCAAGCAAAGGGCAAAGACTTCGTGGATTTATATGATATTACGACGTAATAGCTCAATGAATCCAACCAATGTACCCATGTATAAAATTGACCATCCCAGAAACATTCTTAAAGCATAGCCATAAGGAATGGTGGTTTGTGGTTCGGATGTTGTGCTTTGCTGATTCATCACATCACCTTTTGATCAGTAAATTCGATCTATTTATAATATTTGATCTGATAAATCTTTTAAAATTGGAAAAATTTATGCTCACATTCGTTTTTTGTTATGGTGAAAACTTCTATAAATTGATATCGGCATGATATAACAAGTTTAATTCAATGCACACGTGCATCTATGCGTACGGTTTTAAGAATTTATGACTCAACAAGCAACAGCAGTAAATCATCCTCCTTTAAGTTTGTTTTCAAAATTTAGTTTATACAGCAAAAAATTAGCTGCAGGTCTCGAAACCATTGGTGAGGGTTTTTATCTTATTTACCGACATGGCTTATATAAAGACCCGAATAATCCTGTAAATACCCGTTATGTACAGTATTTCTGCCGTCGATTATGTGAAGTATTCAATATTGAAGTGCAAGTGCACGGCAGCATTCCGCGTGAACCAGCACTATGGGTCAGTAATCACGTCTCTTGGCTGGATGTTGCGGTGTTGGGTTCTGGGGCACGTATCTTTTTCTTGGCCAAAGCCGAAGTGGAAAAATGGCCGATCGTTGGTAATTTAGCAAAGGGTGGTGGGACTTTATTTATTAAGCGGGGTTCTGGAGATTCGGTTCGAATCCGTGAACAAATTGCTGAGTTCTTAAAGCAAGATATTCCGGTTCTGTTTTTTCCTGAAGCCACGACGACCGATGGCAGTAAAGTTAAAAAAGTCCACGGACGTTTACTCGGCGCTGCTATTGAAGCACAACGACCGGTGCAGATTTGTGTGATCTGCTATGTTAACCAACAGGGGCAACTAGATTTGGTTGCGCCATTTATTGGTGAAATGAGCTTTGCAGAACATGTACAACGTGTTTTGGAAATGCCCAAAGTTACTGCACATTTGCTCACTTTACCCGCGATTCCTGTGGCAGGTCATACTGTAGAAACGTTGACCAAAGAAGTAGATCATCAAATGAGAGCGGGTTTGGAGCGTTTGCAGAGAAAGGTACTTACTGTATTACCAGAAGAAGCCTTAGAAACTACATGAAGCCTTCGATCGGCAGCCATGAAATCAGTTTCATACCTGCTCTTTGCCACCATTTCATTTTCGGTTCTTTGGTATAAATCAGAGGGCCGTGAGGTGTTTCACGCTGCCAAGTAATTTTATTGTTGGCATCTAAAACTAAACGATAGGCATAGGTCTTCAGGTTTTGATCCATGGTGGCATGCACTGCTTGTGCCAATGGTGGGCTATTCAGTAACACGCCAATCTCAGTATTCAGGTAGGCTGAGCGCGGATCAAAGTTAAATGAGCCGATAAATACCTGTTTTTCATCAAGTGCCATTAATTTGGCATGTAAACTGGAACGGCTTAAACCTTTAATATTGACCTTGGCTTTTTTGGCTAGCTCTTCGGTATGTTTGTCTAAATCACTTTTATCGAGTGCGGGCAAAAATTCATAGAGTTGTACACCATTTTCAAGTAATTCCTGTCGATATTTACCATAGAACGCATGCACGACAGCAACGTCATTGGCTTTAAATGAATTTGTCAGGATTCTGACTTTAATTCCATCTTGTGCCAAATCACTTAAAATTTTTGCCCCTTTTTTTTCTGGAACAAAATAGGCAGAAATTAAATCAATATTTTTTTCGGGCTGTTCAAGATGATTGATCAGCTGAAAGTTGAGATGTTCTTCTTTTTTAGCTTTTGATTTAATTTTGTCGGGGGAGTCTTTCACGACTTCAGCTTTGACCCAATCGAGTGAAATATCACGATTCATTAAGGCATTAATGGCGACCGACTGGCTGGTTAAATCCAAATAGTTTTGAACAGTAATACGTTTGTAGTGTTCATCGAGTTGTTGTTTAAGGCTTTCATAGCTTAAACGATGAGAGCGCTGTTTGACGACTTCCCGAACATCATAGGCATATTCATGATTCCAATAATCATCAAATGATTTGGAGATATCTTCTACAGCTGTACCAAACAACATCACATCCACATCGGAAAATTGGTAATTATCACTGACGTTGTAATATTGATTAGTCATATTGCGTCCACCGATCAAGGCAACCTGATGATCAGCAATAAAACTCTTATTGTGCATGCGACGATTGATACGTTTTAAGTCTAGCACCATATCTAGCGCACGATATTTACGAAAACGATAGGGATTAAAGAGCTTAACTTCTATATTGGGATGTTGTGCGAGTGCAAGAAAAATGCCTTCGGTATGCTTGGCATTATTATCATCAATCAAGAGGCGAACCCGAACACCTCGATCTGCAGCGCGAATCAAGGCATGTAAAGCCAAGGCACCAACTTTGTCGTTATCCCAAATATAATATTGTAAATCAAGAGTCTTTTCGGCCTTGTCAATCAGGCGAAGTCGTGCTGAAAGAGCTTCTAATGGTTCATATAAAACATGATAGCCAGTTAGATCGGGATGCTGTTCTTGCAAAGGCTGAATGACCTGTGCGAGTGAAGTATGAGAGGTATCAATCTGGGCAGATGTTTGGATGATCGGTTCAATTTTATGCTTGGGTAAGGTGCTACAACCTGTAACGGTCAGCGCAATTGAGCAATAAATCGCAATCATACTTTTATTGTAAGCACTTGTACTTATCTTTGTATGTTTGTTATTTAAATGAGAAAATTGCGTCATAATCGTCACTGATTAAAAGTTGGGCTTGAGTATACCACTTCATCGAAAAAGATAAATATAAGATGAGATGGATGGCCCTAAAGTGAAGTTAATGAGGGCTTTAATGTCGAATTCGGATACTATTATTCTTGGTTTTTATCTTATTTTCGCTGTTCTGGCGCTCTGGGCTTTGATTCAGGCCTGGGTACACCAATCCCGTACAGAAACCATTCATCCATTTAAAGCTTTTATACATTTATTGGCGTTTTATCTGTCTTATTTATTGATTCCACTGTGGTTTTTTAGTGTTTATGCGGGATGGGTCGAATATTACAGCCTGCATCAGGCTGGCTTCATCTTTTTACTCAGCAGTATCTTGATCTATGCGCGTTTTATCGAGCCGCATCAAATTCATGTAAAACATCATCAATATCGACTGAATTCAGAGCGTGAGTTTCGCCATCCAATCAAAGTTGCTTTGGTTGCAGATATGCATGTCGGATTATTTTCTGGACACGAACGTCAACTGAAAAGTATGGTCAAGAAATTGAACCAAGCGCAACCGGATTTGGTGGTGGTTGCAGGGGATTGGACCTATGAACCTGAAAATCGACTGGTGCAGGAATTGGCTGTTTTAAAACAAATTCAGGCTCCCGTTTACTCAGTCCCAGGTAATCACGATGAACAATATCCAGGTCCACCGATTCAAGAGCTGCTAAAAAAAGCTTTAGAACTAAACAATGTTATTGATATTGAAGGCAAGATTGTCGAATTTGATGAATTTCGCCTGATTGGAATTGGTGATTTGTGGGCAGGCAAGGCCAATATGCGATTTATGCCCGATTTACCTCAAGATAAACCTTGGCTGATTTTGTCGCACAATCCAGATACGGTAGATATGGTTCCAGAGCTGCCAACGCGACCACTCATGTTATCTGGTCATACACATGGCGGGCAAATTGAGTTGCCATGGATTACCAGTTACATCATGAAACGTGTCTCTATTTTAGGCCATAAAAAGGGCTTTTATACACATGAACATGCAGAAGTTTTTGTGACCGTTGGTACGGGGATGGTCGGTGTACCATTTCGGTTTCGGGTTCCACCAACGATTGATATTATTGAACTGATCTAAAAAAAGCCGACTGCATTGCGTCGGCTTTTTTATGCTATGGAGCAGTAATTGTTAAGGAATAATAATGACATTCACACGACGATTGCTGGCACGATTTTCATCAGAGGTATTTGGAACAAAAGGCTGACTCGCACCACGACCGACTACAGTTAAGTTATTCGGCTTGAACCCTTGTGTGATAAAGATTGTTGAAACACTCTGAGCACGTTCTTCTGAAAGCTTCTGGTTATACTCAGGATTGCCGATATCATCAGTATGTCCTACAATTTTTAACTTTTGTAAGTCATATTTGTTCAGCTGGTTTGCTAAACGGACAATTTCCTTTTGATGTTCAGGTTTGATTTCTGCTTTATTAAAGTCAAACAGCAAACGTTCTGGTAGACCTAGGGTCCAGCCCTCATCGGTCAAAACGAAGCCTTCTTTCTTTAGCATTTTGACCTGACGATACTTTAATGGACCAAAACTCAAGCAGCCAGCCAATGTTAGGCAGAGTAACGCAATAAATGAAATTTTAATGGTGTGAGCGCGCATAACATGTCCTAAATTTCTGGTTTATAAAGAAACCAATGTGGGTTTAAATGTTTAGCTCTATACATAGCTTGATCGGCCTGCATGATCAAATCCTCTGGATTCTCTGCAAACTGAGAAAAAGCAACCCCTAAGCTAAAACTGAAATGAATCATTTGACCATTAAACTCTAAAGGTTCTCCACAACTTGCAAGAACGCCTTCAGCAATTGTTGTTAAATGATCGGTATGATGAATTGAATGTAAGATGATGGCAAATTCATCACCTCCTAAACGAGCAATAAAATCCTCATGACGAACTGAAAGCCTTAAGCGTGTAGCCATTTCTTTTAAAACTGCATCTCCAGCTAAATGTCCAAACTCGTCATTGATGTATTTAAACTTATTATTGTCGATAAACAATAAAGCAGAGTTGTGACGATACTGCGGGTTTTCAAAGATATTAAATAGCTCTTGGTAAAAATAATGGCGATTTGGCAAACTGGTGAGTTGGTCGTGATGCGCCTGAAATGAAAGTTGACGATTTTCTTTTTGCAGATGTGTGTGCCAGATCTGGATTTCTTCTAACAGTTCATTGAAAACCGTGTTTAAGTTCTGAAACTCATGAATGTGGTTATTCGGGAAACGTAAATTATAAGCTTTTTGATCACTGACCAGTTGTGCAATATGCGTTAATGGTTTGATCGCTTGCATAATTTGGCGGTAAGTAATGTTCACAGACCAAAGCAGGGCAATCACAATGAAGAACATTGAAATGGCGAGACCAATGATAATGGTCTTTAAAAAATGCAAAATATTTTCAGAACTGCCATACAGTACCAACTCGCCTACTTTTTTCTTATGATGCACAATCATGAGTTTAACAGGATCATGAAGAAACCAGCGATCCATTAAATCTTGCATGACGGAGGTATGAGCAACTTTCTTGCTACTTTCAGCTAACAACTGTTGTTGAGGATCATAGACATGAATACTGCGAATGGCATGTTCACTGGTATAGTCATCAAGAATTTGATCAATGGCACCTTTATCCCTAAATACTACGGCAGGCTGAACACGCTCCAAAACGGTTTGGCTCAATAACTGTAAATTTTGCTTTGCATAAGTTTCCATGGTGAACATGGAGATGGTGGCGAAGGTAAAAGAACAGATCACAAAGGTAATTGCAAAGATTGCAAATTGTGATTTACGAAATAAAGCATGTAAGGATGTTGATTGGTATAAGTTTGGAATCACAGTGCTTACCCCGCATTCTTTGCTAAAAGTAAAACACGTGGGTCGATATGCACTTTGGAATAGCTTAAAGCCTCCAAATTCACCTTGAAGGTAGAAAAGGTCTTTTTATTATATAAGCAGAAAATACTTCCTACTTCGCATGCCGGGTTATTGGTACTTAAAGAAAGCAAAGATCGAGAAGGGTAGGCCTGAATTAAATTCTGCTGTTGCTGTGGAGAGGTGGTGGTGAAATAGGCAACATGACACTCCGTTTTTGGAAAGTCTTTAGCACTAACCGCTTGTACCTGATATTCATAAGCCAACTGACGGATATTAGATTGAAACTGATTTGCAGCATCCTGATTGTCAATCACACAAATGGTTGGACGATTGGTATTGGACCATTTGCTATAACTTAAAATAGATAAAGCCAACTCATAGAAATTATGTGTTGAGATGGCATAGCAAAGCGGGCTCGCTGCAAAGGATGCAGCAAGCAATAAATATCGAGCCTTTTTACTAGCAAACCGTATTTTCAATCAAAAGTGCCAAAAAATGTGAAGCAAGAGACATATTCTACTGGACTTAATTGTTTAAAAAAAGTTCTTGAACACAAAGAAAAAGCATTAAAAGTAACTGGGGTGTTTAAAAAATACTCACTT
>NZ_BBTF01000023.1:0-59584 GCF_000876115.1 Acinetobacter sp. NBRC 110496 | reverse complement strand
TTCAATAATATCAATTCCTTTGCTACGGAATTTCCTATTTTAGATAAGCTTGCCATTTTTTTTGCAAATGATTTAAATACGGTATTTATCGGTTTTCTGGTCTTTCTGTTGGTGATTCAATGGAAAACCTATAGTCTTTTATTTGCGAAAACATTATTGATCGTTCTATTTTCACTGATATTAAGTGATTTGATTGAGTTCTTTTATCACCATCCACGTCCATTTCAGCTCAATTTAGGACATAAGCTGATTGGCCATGGGGCAAGCTCTTCTTTTCCAAGTCAGCATACTTTAACGGTTACCATCATTGCATTTTCGTATTGGATGGCCGGATTTAAAAAGCTTGGTTTACTTGGCTTAGGTGTGGGCGTGATTGTGGGTCTATCTCGGATTTTTGTGGGGGTGCATTTCCCATTTGATGTTATGGGGTCATTTGTAATTGGCTTTTTCCTAGTTGTTGCAAGCAATTATGCTTTAAAAGAAATGACACTCAGAATAAGACGGATCAAACCGATTCGGTTGGTCGACTAGAAGTGATTTAGGTTGATAAAACCTTGTTACGCTAAAATGGGGCAATGCTCCATTTTTTATTGTCGTTTTATAAAAAAATTACTCGATAGTCCCAAGAGTTTACGCACTGTTTACGTTACTTCTGTGCTGGTCTCTACTAAGCTGATTCTAACCCTATAACTCGAGTGACCAGCGATGAGTGCTGTACTTGTTGAGATCAATCATCCATCTACATTTAAAAAGTTTATCCAGAGTAAAAATGACAAGATTGAAGGTGATGATATCTCTGTTGCCAAACATCAATTTTTAGAAGAAGTTGAAGCTTATTTAGAACGCTACCCAGATACACAACATATCGATATCTATTTGTGTGATTTGAATGGACATTTACGCGGTAAACGCATTGATATTGGTTGTCTACGAAATCTGACCAAAGGTTGTTATTTCCCCTTGTCCATTTATGCCATGAGTTTAGAGGGCAAGGTCATTGAGGAAACTGGCCTTGGGAAATATATTGGAGAGCCCGATTATTTATGTGAACCTGTTTTAGGAACACTACAACCCCATGCGATTGAACCTGAAACGACTGCACAATTACTACTCAGCATGAAACAGAACATGCATCAAGATTGTTTATTCGAACCGCGCAACATCCTGAAAAAAATCAGCGCCCGATTGCATCATCAAAACTATTTTCCCTGTATTGCAGCAGAAATTGAGTTCTATTTACAGCCTTTGAACATGGCGGGGGATGTTGAGGAAACCATAACGCAATGTTTTGATATCAATATCTCTGACCATTATCAAAATGTGCTGAATGAGATTGAATGGGTTGCAAAGCAGCAGGGTATTCAGATTACTGGTATTGTCTCTGAGTCTTCTTCAAGTCAGTACGAGATCAATCTGCAGCATACGACAGAGATTTTAAAGCTATGCGATCAAATCATGTTGTTAAAAAGAACAATTAAGCAGATTTCCAATAGATATAATCTGCGTGCCAATTTTCTGGCGAAGCCTGAGATACATAAAGCAGGCAGTGGGATGCACTTCCATATGAGCCTTTTAGATCAGAATCAAAAAAATCTGTTTAGTTCAAATGCGGAGCCATCCGAAGCACTGTTAAAAGTCATCAGTGGCTTATTGTTATTTATGCCTGATTCAATGGCAATTTTAGCGCCAAACCTGAATTCCTTCCGCCGTTTCAAGTTCGGCCATCATGTACCGCTAGAGGCGAATTGGGGCGTTAATAATCGTAACGTGGCAATCCGCATTCCTTGTTCAGATCAAGACAATCAACGTTTGGAGTATCGGGTTGCTGGGGCGGACTGTAATCCTTATCTTGCGATTACAACCATGTTGATCGGTGCTTTGCATGGTTTAAGCCATCATTTAGCCATACCGAAACAGGCACATGAGTTAAAGCTGCAAAGTGAGCACATACTGTTACCGACTGAACAAATGCAAGCATTGAGGCTATTGAAGGCGAATCGGAATCTGAATGAATATTTAGGCAAAGCATTTGTCGATGTTTGGTGTACCGTGAAGCAAGCCGAATATCAAAGTGTTTATAGCCAGATTACCAGTATAGAAAGAAACTGGGATATTTAGCAGGTTGTCGTTATTTACATTGGAGCCTGATAGGGTATGCGCTTAGCGGGACTCGAACCCACGTCGGTCGCTTAGGAGGCAACTGCTCTATCCAGTTAAGCTATAAGCGCATAATTTTATGATTATAAACAAAAAAGTGATTGCATAAGCAATCACTTTTTAATGAAACCGATCAACTGTTAATCTTCAGTTTTACGATTTAAAAACTTATAGAAAATAAACATGGCGACGATCCAGATCGGAATCATCAGTACAGATTCTTTAAAGCCTTGTTGCCACATGATATACAGCACTACACCAATAAATGCCAAAACCAGATAGTTACTGAACGGAGACCATAACGCCGGGTATGAGGTCTTGATTTGTGCTGTTTTGATATGACGTTTGTATTTCAAATGGGTCAAGCTGATCATGGCCCAGTTTAAAACGAGTGCACCAACAACGACATACATTAAATGTCCGAGCGCATCTTCCGGCACAAAGTAGTTTAACAACACACAACCAAAGATCAGGAACGCAGAGAGCAGTACCGCTGGAACTGGGACGCCTTGTTTATTGGTTTTGGTAAAGACTTTCGGTGCATTACCTTGTTGAGCCAAGCCAAATACCATACGGCTATTGGCATACATTCCGCTGTTATAGACGGATAATGCTGCTGTCAGGATAATAAAGTTAAGTAAATGTGCTGCCCAACCAATTCCCATTTGACTGAAAATCATGACAAATGGGCTTTTATCTAAGCCACCAAGATCGAGTTGGTTCCAAGGCACAAGTGATAAGAGAATGGCAAGCGAACCGACATAGAACACCAAAATACGAATGACCACTTGGTTAATCGCTTTAGGAATGGTTGTCTTTGGATCTTTGGCTTCTGCCGCAGCCATACCAATCAGCTCAATTCCCCCAAAGGCAAACATCAAGAAAGCCAGCATATAGAACAAGCCTTCGAAGCCATGCGGGAAAAAGCCGCCATGTGACCAAAGGTTGCTAAATGAGGCTGTTGAGTTGGCATCTGCAGTGAAGAGGAGGAACAAACCAAACAAGATCATGGCAACCACAGCAGTTACCTTGATGATTGCTAACCAGAACTCTGATTCACCATAAAATTTAACATTGGTCAGGTTTACTGCCGTAATCACGACAAAGAAAAATAATACAGACTGCCATGCCGGAATTTGCGGCCACCAGTAATTAATATATTTCCCTACAGCCGTTAGCTCAGTCATGGCGACAAGGATGTAGAGAACCCAGTAATTCCAGCCGGTGATAAAGCCTGGAAATTTACCCCAATACTTATAAGCAAAATGACTAAATGAACCAGCAACAGGTTCTTCCACAATCATTTCACCTAAGTGGCGCATGATGAGAAAAACAATCAAGCCGCCAATTGCATACCCCAAAATAATGGATGGTCCAGCAGACTGGATAATTTGCGCAGAACCTAAAAATAAGCCCGTACCAATCGCTCCACCCATGGCAATGAGTTGGATATGGCGGTTTTTTAGTCCACGCTGAAGTTGAGAAGAATCGTTGTTCAAAGGACTGAGCTCGACGAGGAATTAACGGGATTATTCTAATAGATTCAAAGATTTTCGCCTAGTAAAAGTACAGCAATCCCATGACTGTGAAGTTGTCTTAATAAGTTGTTTAAAATCATGTTGTTGCTTTTTTTTCTGAAATAGACTCGGCTTTATCTTGCTACAGTTGAACAGGGTTTTGTTTTTCCAGCCCGATAGATTTGCATTTATGCCATTGTTAAGCCTTGGAAATATACGCAATATAATGTACAGATTTTACCCATGATGACTGATCCAACAGTAATTGGTCGTATGGTATTTTTGGCTGCTGTGCAGTAACTTGAGACCTAAAATATCGCTGCACCAAGAACATGATAAAAGGATGAAATTGACATGAGCTCAGTACCGCAAATCAAAGTCCCAGCAACCTATATGCGTGGTGGAACAAGTAAAGGTGTATTTTTCAAACTGGATGATTTACCTGAAGCGGCACAAGTAGCAGGCAAAGCGCGTGATCAACTTCTCTTGCGTGTCATTGGGAGTCCAGATCCTTATGGGAAACAGATTGATGGCATGGGAGGGGCGACCTCCAGTACCAGTAAAACCGTCATTTTGGCAAAAAGCACCCAGCCAGAACACGACGTCGACTATTTATTTGGTCAAGTATCGATTGATCAGCCTTTTGTCGATTGGAGTGGAAATTGCGGTAATTTAACGGCTGCAGTGGGTTCATTTGCCATTTCAAATGGTTTGGTTGATGCAGCGCGGATTCCTGAAAATGGTATTTGCACAGTACGGATCTGGCAGAAGAATATTCAAAAAACTATCATTGCACATGTTCCTGTGAGTAATGGACAAGTACAGGAAACCGGTGATTTTGAGCTGGATGGGGTGACTTTCCCGGCAGCGGAAGTGCAAATTGAATTTTTAGATCCTGCCGATGATGGTGAGGAAGGGGGCGATATGTTCCCGACAGGAAATGTGGTGGATCAACTGGAAGTGCCTGAAGTCGGCACATTTCAAGCAACTTTTATCAATGCGGGAATTCCAACCATTTTTCTGAATGCCGAAGAGATTGGCTATCAGGGCACCGAATTACAAGATCAGATTAATGGTGATACCGCTGCATTGGCACGTTTTGAGAAAATCCGTGCCTATGGTGCAGTACAAATGGGCTTGATTCAGGATATTTCAGAAGCAGCAGCACGTCAGCATACGCCTAAAATTGCCTTTGTCTCCCAACCGAAAAATTATAGCTCATCTAGTGGCAAAGCGGTTGCGGCAAGCGAGGTCGATTTACTGGTACGTGCTTTGTCGATGGGCAAGTTACATCATGCCATGATGGGTACTGCTGCGGTGGCGATTGGAACAGCGGCAGCGATTCCCGGCACCTTGGTGAATTTAGCCGCAGGGGGCGGCGAGCGTGCAGCGGTGCGTTTTGGTCATCCATCTGGAACCTTACGTGTTGGTGCTCAGGCAGAGCTGATTGATGGCACATGGTCAGTGAAAAAAGCCATCATGAGCCGCAGCGCCCGTGTATTGATGGAAGGTTGGGTACGTGTACCGGGCGATGCTTTCTAATTTTTCATTCTAAATTTATTGCTAAGGCCTTCATTTGAGGGCCTTATTATTTTGAATCGAATAAAAACACAAACTCCTTTTTTTCCGATAAAAAGTGTTATGATGTCGACATTCTGACAAGTCTTGTCAACTTCCTTTTATCAAGATTTCCCGAGGCAATTGTGTCATCTATTTCTCAAGTTAATGCGGATGTTCTCATACAAGCTCAACAACGTATTCAACAAGATTTATTGACAGCATTGGCTGCATTTTCAATTCCAGAACCTTTAAAGGCTGCCGTTCATCATGCAGTAATGTTAGGTGGAAAGCGCATTCGTCCTGCACTCTGTTATGCAGCAGCTTCGTTACAGCCGAATCATAATTTTGCAGCGGCGCGTCGTGCCGCAGTTGCAGTTGAACTAATCCATTGCTATTCATTGGCACATGATGATTTACCTTGTATGGACAATGACTTGCTCCGCCGTGGCCAACCCACCTGTCATGTCGCCTTTGGTGAAGACACGGCTCTATTAGCGGGTGATATTTTACAATCGATGGCCTTTGAAGTATTGGGTAGCCGCTTGTTTGACGAACAAGGACAGGAAACCGAGGCTGCGATTGTCTTGAAGCAGGTACAGATTTTAGCAACCGCCAGTTCAAGAATGGTCTGTGGTCAAGTTCTTGATTTACAGGCAGAAGGGGCGGCTAAACAGGTAGATCAAGCAGAATTAGAGAATATTCACCGTAATAAAACAGGTGCATTGATTCAAGCAGCGATCATGATGGGGGCCGTAACCATCTTTGCAGGTACTGATCAGGCGATTCCAAAGTTACGCCAGTTTGGACAGAGCATTGGTCTAGCCTTTCAAGTGCAAGATGATATTTTGGATATTACGGCGAGCACTGAAACTTTAGGTAAAACAGCAGGCAAGGATGAGCAAATGCAAAAATCGACTTATCCTGCCTTAATGGGCTTGGCGCAGGCACAAGTTTATGCGCAAAGCTTGCATGATCAAGCCTTTGAAGCCCTCGCTTATTTTGGTGAAGATGCCAAAGAGCTCGTTGCGATTTCTCAATTCTTGCTCGCACGTAAAAGTTAAGCTAAGCGATAGCCCTCTACTTGATGAATAATAAATAACAATGGAGTGCGGTTATATGAATGATGAACAATTAGAACAACTTGCACTTGAATACGGACAGCAACTGGCTTTTTCCATTCAGTCACAGCCTTTTGGCCCAGATTGTGAGGTATTCAAGATCTGCGATAAGGTGTTTATGTTAATTGGGGCTTATTCGGGCAAGTTGCTAGTGACGATTAAATGTAAGCCTGAGAAAAGTCTGGAATATCTGGAGTTATATCCTTCAATTTCGGCAGGCTACCATATGAATAAGAAACATTGGATCTCAATTGCCAGTGGTCATGAAATGACAGCCGATTTGCTGCAAGACTTGATTCAAGATTCTTATGATTTAGTGGTGGCAAAACTTCCCGTTAAGACGCGAAAATTGCTCCAACAGCACTAAAAAATAAAGCAGCGATAACGCTGCTTTATTTTTTTCAGGAACAATGGGTTTAGTGTTTACCCATAATTCCACGAATGGCATTCAGCACATCGGCTGGAAGCACCACAGTTTTTGCGTTACTTGATTTAGAGAGATCCTGCATCGCCTTCACATATTGCTCACCCAATAAGTAAGCCACAGGAATTTCTTTATCACCGACTGCAGTGGTGACCATTTCAATGGCACGTTGTGATGATTCAGCAAGAACCACTTGTGCCTCTGCATCGCGACGAGATGCTTCTAAACGACCATCCGCTTCTAGAATTGCGGCCTGTTTTTCACCATCAGCTTTGGTCACCGTCGCACGACGTTGACGTTCAGCTGCTGCTTGAGCTTCCATCGCAGCTTGCATGGTGTGTGAAGGTTGAATATCTTGGATTTCAACCGTTTTCAAGGTGATGCCCCAATCTGAAATATCATCAGAAATCGCTGCTTTCAGTTTCGCTTTAATATGATCGCGAGAAGAAAGTGCATCATCCAAATCCATTTCACCTACAATTGAACGCAGTGAAGTTTGAACCAGATTTTGGATGGCCCAAGTATAGTTTTCAATTCCGTACACCGCCTTTTCTGGTGTAGTGAGATTGATATATGCTACGGCATTCATTACCAACACGGCATTATCACGGGTAATCACTTCTTGCGAAGGAATATCCAAAACAATATCTTTGGTGGTAATTTTATAAGCCACCTCGTCAACATAAGGAATGACAAAGTTTAGACCAGGACTCAACGTAGTATGGTATTTACCTAAACGTTGTACAATCCATTTATAACCTTGGGGAACAATACGAACCCCTTTAAAAATAGTAACACCGATAAAAGCTAAAAAAGCTAAAACAACAATCGTACCGACAGACATTAGAAACCCTCTTTGTGTTTATGACGTATGAGGTTGAACGACCAAATCATTACCCAAAATATCAACCACGCGAACGCGATCACCCACTTGTACTGGAACAGAACAGCGGCAATGCCATTCATCAGAACCTAAAACAGGCATTGAGAAGCGTACAATCAGTTGCCCATGTTCAAGTCCGGTCTGGATAACCATACCAACCTGACCAATGGTTGCTTCGCGAGGGAGCCCAGCTTTGGTTTTGTCAATAGACAGTGGTTTAATAAACTTGAACCAAAGAATCGTGCATAAAATAGATAAAATACCCCAAGTGATTACTTGGGTGGTAAAGCCCATCATGGGGAAAAGCCACAGTAAAATACAAACCATAACTGCTGCTATACCAAACCATAATGCAGCAAAAGCAGGCAAAATCAATTCTGAAAGAATCAGTAAAATCCCTAATACAAACCAGTGCCAAGGTTCAACTACAAATTCCATAGATTTGCTCGTCTCATTAAATGGAGTGGAGGTGAAAAAATATTCACTTTAAGCACTGTAGCAGATGATTATCTTGATGAATATACAAAGATTGTTTTTTTAGTTAGGAAGGGGCAGATGATATTTTTTTAAGATCAACTGCCCAAGATTCTAATTAGAATTTAGATTTTGGAGCTGGTTTCAGTGCAGCAGGAGAATTTTTAAACGTTGTGATCGCATTTTGGATTGCTGTGATCTTGGCTTGAGCTGCTTTTTCACCTTCTAAAATAGCTTCATTACTAGACTTAAGGTCTAATGCGCCAAGATGGCCAACTTTAGGTTGAATCACCACAGTGGCTTGATTGAGCTCTTCATTAATACTTTGTTGACCCATAATATTAATAGTTTGGTCTAATAAGCCCCACATGCTTAAAGGCTTACCTCCAACTGGACGAGCAGAAATATCGATGGCAATCACAATATCCGCACCCATATCTTTTGCAGTTTTAACAGGGATTGGACTGACCAAGCCACCATCTACATATTTGGTATTGCCAATGACAGCAGGAACAAAGACATTAGGGATACTGCATGAGGCACGTACTGCTTGACCTGCATTACCTTTAATAAATTCTGCTTTTTTACCGCTGTCTAAACGTGTTGCAACTGCGGCAAAACGGATTGGGAACTGTTCAATCGGTTTATTGCCAACCTGCGTGTTGACGTAATTCTGAAGTTTCTGCCCCAGAATAATACCCTGACTATTTAAGGTTAAGTCACGCAAATCCGATTCTTGTAATTTCAGGGCTAGATTTTGCATTTGATAAGGTGTCTGCCCACTGGCATAAATACTACCCACAAAACTACCAGCACTGGTCCCTGTAACAATTTTTGCTTTAATCCCATGTGACTCTAGTACTTTAATGACACCGATATGGGCGAAACCTTTAGCACCTCCACCACCGAGTGCAAGTGCGATTACTGGTTCACGTGCTTTAATCGCCATCGTAGAGGGGGCTTTCTTTGCGGTTTGATCACAACCCAATAATGCGAAGCCAAGAACAGCCAAGCAAGACAGTCGAGCAATTTTCATATCGAATGCAGATAAAATGTACAAAAAAGATGGGCACATCAGAGCAGATTTGCCTCTATTTTTCTAGTTTTTTTTCACAAGTTTTTGTAAGGGAGCTGCCAGCCAATGTGGGTTCTTGGGAGAGAAGTGACCTACATAACATTGCATGATCTGTTCAAGATCCTGTTGATAGTGTCCCGTTGGAATAAAGGCACCTAAACAATAAATGGTTTTATGGTCATAATCAAAGGCGAACATCACAATCGGAATACCTGCTGCATGGGCGATATGGTAAAAACCGCTTTTCATTTTTTTGGCTTTTTTACGCGTACCTTCAGGTGCCATTCCAATCCAGATTTTATCGTGTTGGCGAATGCTGGCAACCACTTGCTCGGTGAGGCCATGTGCACTATCTCGATGTACAGGAATGAGTCCTGCCCAGTTTAACAGTGGCTTCAATGGTGGCTTAAATAAGCTGTCTTTACCCAGTACAGTAATTTTTAACCCTAGCCCGCCGATAGCGAGAAAGCCATACCAGCCGTCAATATTGGAGGTGTGTGGAGAAATAATCGCAACAGCCTTGGGAAGATTGGGAATTTCCCCGACAACAGTCCAGCCTTGGCTTAAAAAAATTTTCTTACATAACGTACGACTATAAAGCGATCCACGTTGTGGTACTAACGGGGGTAAATCTGGAAAATCCTGCGACATAAATTATAATATGTAATGACAATTACAATGATGTTAAACGCTCATGATCGACACTGCATTGGCAAAAAATAAGATTTTATTGCTATGCCGATGAAAGGATTGGATACTTGAGCTCCTCTTCATCTACGGTTATGGAAAACTGAAAATGCTTAATCTTCGTCAGGTTTACATTTTATTGTTTTCCTTATACTGGGCGCAGGGCTTACCTGTAGGTTTTATGACCCATGCGCTGCCTGTGATTTTAAGGGCACAGGGGGTGTCCTTGGCGCACATTGGTGGTTTTGGCTTATTGATGTTGCCTTGGTCGATTAAAATTTTTTGGGCGGCTTATGTGGATCGTTCTGCCATCTCAAGATTAGGCCATTACCGCAGTTGGATTCTTCCTACTCAACTTGCGAGTGTACTGATTCTGATTGTCTTGTCATTTTTCCCGATTCAGGCTTTAAACCAACCCTATTATTTGCTGATTTTTTTTGCATTACTGTTCCTTATGAATTTAGCTGGCGCAACGCAGGATATAGCGACAGATGGTCTGGCAGTCAATTTACTGAAAAGTGATCAACAACACTGGGGCAACACCTTTCAAGTGATCGGATCTCGTTTAGGTTTTATTGTAGGCGGAGGGGCAGTACTTTGGTGTCTTGATTGGCTGGAGTGGCAAAAGACCTTTCTGGCTTTGGCAGCACTGGTCTTGCTCAATACGCTGCCTGTTTTGTTTTATCGTGAACCGCAACACATGAGTAAAGGGGTAGCTAATATCGCTGATAGCGTTTCTTTAGTACAGGCGATCAAAGCTTATCTCGCTTATTTTCAGTCTTCTTCAGAACTAAAAGCATGGTTGCTGGTATTAATTAGTTTTAAAGTGGCTGATGGTTTAGCAGGACCTTTGTTAAAACCTTTAATGGTGGATATGGGCTTGAATTTCACCCAGATTGGGGTGTTTATTACCATGTTTGGTGCAGTTGCTGCATTGTTAGGAGCTGCAATTGCAGGCTTATTATTGAAGTATTTTTCCAGAACGCAAAGTTTGATTGTTTTTTCACTGCTTAAGATCTTGAGTTTGGGGGCTTATACTATTTTGGCTCATGCTTACGAAGCTGGGCATGAAATTTCTCCAATCTGGCTTTATGTGGTCAATGCGGTTGAAGATGCCTGCTCTGCCATGCTGTTAGTGGTGATGTTAACCTTGGTTATGCAATACAGTCGTAAACAATTTGCTGGCACAGATTTTACCTTTCAAGTCTCGATTATGGCGACTGTCAGTGGCTTTCTTTATTTATGGAGTGGAGTCGTTGCGGATTGGCTCGGATATTTTCATTATTTGATTGTCATCTGCATGATTGCTGTGCTTTGTTTGTGGCCAATTATTTACTGGAAAAATTATGTAAGATGAAAGCATATTTTTATTACCGTTTTTTTACTAAACTGAACAGATGTGAAATGACAAATAGGGTTAAGTCCTTATGCTTATCTCTAGATTGAATGCTCTTCGTCGGATTTTTTATTTTTTTGAATATCGCCATGTGATTATGAAAAGTACTTAATTTGTTTTCTAATGGTTTGATATATAAAATAATTTTTTAAAATATAAAAATATGGTTTAAAATCTGTGGCAGAGTTTATCACTGGCTGCAAATTAAACTTTAGTCGAAATTAGAATAAATAAATAAGATTTTAATCGTTTTGTCATATAAAGTTACTGTGTAGGATTTGTTACAAATTTAACCAGGATGTAAACAATGAAAATCAAAATTGTAACAGCAGCAGTGCTCAGTTTACTTGCAACAACCACATTTGCAGCGCCAACACTGTATGGTGAAATCGATGCCAGCGTTGATTATTTACCAGAAAAAAATGCGACTAAATCAAATAAAGATGTTTGGGAAATTAGTTCAAACAGTTCATTTATAGGAATTAAAGGTGATGAAAAACTCACTGAGCGTTTAAGTGCAGTCTATGCAATCGAGTGGGGGTTTAGTGCGGATGGCGATAGCAGTGACTGGACACAGCGTAATCGTTTTGTCGGTTTAAAAGATTCCCAATTAGGTACTTTAAAAATTGGTAAGCATGATACGCCAGTTAAACAGTTATCGAGTGTCGTTGATACCTTCAATAACTATGTCGCAAACAAGGCGGATATCACGGGTATTTTCACAGGTGAAAACCGTATTGATAATGCTGTGATCTATGAGTCGCCAGCAGTTCAGTTATTAGATGGTGCTTTTAAATTCAATGCTTTACTTGCAACAGGTGAGTCTTCTGGTATTAAACAGACCAGCGGCGGCGCAAAAGTTGCAGGTGGTGGTTTGGGAGATGCATGGTCAGCGACAGTCACCTATGAAAACCCATTGCTGGTTGCGGGTATCGGTTATGACAAAGCGATTCCAAGCACTTTCCTTGGTCGTGGTTTCTTAAATGCGGCTGAACCTGCGATTTCTGGTGGAAGTCTATTTGCAGCTGCCAATACCGTCCGTGCCATTGGTCGAGTTAATCCTGTTGAAGGTTTAGCGCTTAAAGCACTTTATCAGACCTCTAAAGTTGACGCGGTTGCTGGCAATGCATCAGGTTCAGAAAATATTGATGACGCGCAAGGCTGGTTATTGGGTGCTGAATATAATATTCCTCAAGCGAAGAACTGGACAGTAAAAGGTCAATACAGCCAAAATGATACTAGCTTTAAAACCAATACAGCTGATTTTAAAGCAAAACAAGTTATTGCAGGCGCAGACTATGCATTTAACAAACAAGTCAGAACCTATGGTTATGCTGGTTATCTAACGCTTGAGCAAGCAAGCAAAAAGGATAAGCAACCTGTTGCAGGTCTAGGCTTAGAATTTAAATTCTAAATTATCCTTCTTACTGAACACCCTTTAAGTACACCTTAAAGGGTGTTTTTGTTTGTATGGGATATGACTTGTAGTATAGTAAATCCACTACATTGAATGATTTTTTTAAGAATAAAACTAGGGTACGTAATGGAGAGATCACAAATCAGCGGGATGATGTGAAATTAAATGTCTCCCTCGATTTGTAAGTAAATCTAGAACCGAATTGCAGATATTATTGCGCCTATTATTATTTAGTTTAAGTCATTTTTAAGTTTTAATTTTTATCTTAGAGACACTAAGAAGTTTATTTTTAGATTATGATGACCATGCTGCTACAGAAACTCAAGACAAGACCTATCTCGCTGTTAACTTTTAATGCCTTAGTTGCTATTTGGTTAGGTGTATTTTTAAATTTTGCTTTTTATAAAAAAATGGAGTCTCTTACTCCATATACTGGAATGAAAGCTGGTTTTTTTGTATTGGCTTCTATATTGGTCGTTGTTGCCATATATAACTTTCTTTTCCAGCTTCTAAGCTGGAAATGGACTGCAAAACCACTTGCAATTGCCTTGGTTTTTATTGGAGGCTTTGCTGCTTATACGGTCAATACATTAGGTGTCTGGATTACCTCTGACCAAATTCAAAACTTGATGCAAACCAATGTTGCAGAAGCACGAGATACCTGGTCATGGCATCTTGTGGTATGGACATTAGGTATGACCATCTTGCCGATTATTGTAATCTTGTTGGTGAAGATTAAACCTGAACCTGTACTACGCCAATTATTAAAAAAGGTGATTGCTTCTGTACTTTCTTTAGCTATGGTTGCTGGGCTTTTATTTGTTTTTTATGTTGATTTTGCAGCAATTTTTCGTGAGAACAGAGATCTGAAAGGAATGATTTCTCCTCAAAATATGATCGGATCTTTTATTTCATATTATAAAAAGAAAGCTCCGAAAGAAAATCTCCCATTGGTGACTTATGGTGAAGATGCACAGCATGTAGAAGCGGCAAAAGGTTTACCTAAGCTGATGGTATTGGTTGTGGGTGAAACAGCACGTGCAGAAAATTTTTCACTAAATGGATATGGCAAACAAACCAATCCTAAATTAGCAAAGCAAGACATTATCAACTTTTCCCAAGTCAGTTCTTGCGGTACAGCAACAGCTGTGTCGGTTCCTTGCATGTTCTCTGGTATGCCAAGAGAAGATTATAATGAGCGCCTTGCAAGTCATCGTGAGGGGTTACTTGATATTGCCCAACGAGCAGGTTATCAAGTGACTTGGATTGACAATAATTCTGGTTGTAAAGGTACTTGTGATCGCGTGCAACAATTCCAGATTCCTGAACCGATTCAGAAAAAGTGGTGTAAAGATGGAGAGTGTTTAGATGAGATGCTGGTTGATAGCCTAAAAGCGTATATTGAAACGATTCCAAAAGATGATACCCGACCACATTTGGTGGTATTACATCAAATGGGGAGCCATGGCCCAGCGTATTATAAGCGTGTACCACCAGCCTATCGTGTGTTCAAGCCGACATGTGATACCAATGCTATTCAGGGGTGCAGTAAAGAAGCTTTGGTCAACAGCTATGACAATACTTTGCTTTATACCGACCATATTTTAGATTCATTGATCGAAACATTAAAACCAACAACGCAGTATCAAACAGGTTTGTGGTATTTATCTGATCATGGTGAGTCGACAGGTGAGAGTGGCATGTATTTGCATGGTGCACCTTATGCCATCGCACCCTCTCAGCAGACCCATATCCCAATGCTGATGTGGTTTTCAAATACATGGCAACAACATGCAGCTAAACAGATGCAATGCCTGAAACAACAAAGTAATACTAAGCTCAGCCAAGATAATTTGTTTCCAACAATGCTGAGCCTGCTTGATGTAAAAACTAAAGTAATTAACTCCAAAGATGACATGTTGCAAACATGTCCTAACCCTTAAGGTGAAATGAAATCATGACCAAGATCTTGATGATAGAAGATGATTTTATGATTGCAGAGTCGACATTGACTTTATTGAGATACCATCAATTCGACGTAGAGTGGGTCAATAACGGGGTGGATGGATTGGCTTTACTCACCAAGCAATCCTTTGATTTAGTATTATTGGATTTGGGTTTGCCTTTAATGGATGGGATGCAAATCCTCAAACAGATCCGTCAGCGTAGTTCATTGCCTGTTCTAATCATTTCTGCAAGAGATCAGTTGCAGAATCGTGTCGATGGGCTGAATCAGGGGGCAGATGATTATCTTATTAAACCTTATGAGTTTGATGAGTTGTTGGCCCGCATTAATGCTTTACTACGTCGTGGCAGTAATGAAGCAGCCCAGCTTAAGAGCCAATCTCAGTTACTTAAAAGCGGCGAACTAATACTGGATGTAGAGCAACATTTGGCGACCTTTAAAGGGCAACAAATTGAATTGTCAAATAGGGAGTGGGCGATCCTGATTCCGATGGTTTCACATCCAAACAAGATTTTTTCTAAAGCCAATTTAGAAGATAAGCTGTATGATTTTGATAGTGAAGTGACCAGCAATACCATTGAAGTCTATGTGCATCATTTGCGTGCCAAATTAGGTAAAGACTTTATTCGTACCATCCGTGGTTTAGGTTATCGTCTAGGACAATCTTAAATTTATGAAAACAGCAAAGCATTATTCACTTAAGAAAAGGTTGATTTGGGGTACTTCCATTTTTAGTGTGGTGCTCGGCTGTTTTTTAATTTTAGCGGCGTATCAGATTTCATTACACGAAGTTGATGAGATTCTGGATACTCAAATGCAATACATGGCAGAGCGATCAATTTCGCAACCGATTCTGCCTGTTTCAAGTCGGGTTGAATTGCATCGAACATATCATGAAGAAGATTTGTTGATTGATATATGGGCCTATAAAGATCAAAGTCATTTATGGCACCAAACGCAATTATTGATTCCTCCAGTGAAACAAGCTGGTTTTTATACGCAGGACACACCACAGGGCAAATGGCGTGTGTATGTTGTGCCTTTGCAGGACTATCAGGTTCAAGTCAGTCAGCAGGAACAGGTACGTCATGCTTTTGCATGGGAGTTAGCTGGCAGCATGTTTGTTCCTTATATCTTGCTGCTGCCAATTGCTATTTTTGTTCTCGCTTTCATTATTCGCTTGAGTTTAAAGCCTTTAGAAGATTTTAAAACAGAGTTGACCCAACGTGACTCAGATGGATTGGCACCCATAGACAGCCAAAATTATCCGCAAGAGTTGTTGCCGACCATTGAAGAAATGAACCGTCTATTTGAGCGCATTCAGCATGCTCAAACCGAACAAAAACAATTTATTGCCGATGCTGCCCATGAGCTCAGAACACCTGTCACAGCATTAAATTTACAAACCCGGATCTTGATCAGTCAGTTGCCTGAACATGAATCTTTGCAAAATCTCAGTAAAGGACTAGCCCGTATTCAACATTTGGTCACTCAATTGTTAGCGTTGGCAAAGCAGGATGTTGCACTTAGTTTAATTGAACCAAATACTAATTTTCGTTTGAATGATGTGGCATTAAATTGTGTTGAGCAATTGGTGAATTTAGCCATGCAAAAAGAGATTGATTTGGGATTTGAGCGTAATGATCCTATTGAAATGCAAAGTCTTGAATCAACAGTTCATTCGATTATTTTCAATTTGATTGATAATGCAATTAAATATACCCCGAATCAGGGAGTTATTAATATCTCGGTGTACAGTGATGCGGATGATTTTGCCTATATCCAGATCGAAGACAGTGGGACAGGCATTGATCCTGAGCAATATGATAAGGTACTGAAACGCTTTTATCGTGTACATCATCATTTAGAAGTCGGGAGTGGACTTGGTTTATCGATAGTCGATAAGGCAACGCAACGTTTAGGTGGTATTTTGACTTTGTCTCGCAGTATCGAATTAGGAGGGTTGAGTGTATTGGTCAAACTCCCGAAAAAACTAGCCCATCACGACTATAGTCATTAAAGATTAATGTGAGCTGTTTAGTGCTTGGTCTTTTAAATAGCGTAAGAAAAGTACACATTTTTGAATACGTTTGCCATCATTGCCAACTTTACTGACATTAAAATGCAATACCCAATTTAAGCGTTTACCAACTTTACAAATGTCTTTATAGACTTGAGGTTCATCTACGAGTGCCTGATAGAGTAACTTGCTTGCTTGCTCAAGTTGTTCAAATTCAAAGTGGTAAGCGGTTGAAAAGATAAAGAGCAACCAATCACGTACAAAACAGTCATGTAGGCTGAGTACATCTTTGGGATCGGTTTCAAAATCAATAAAAGTAAACTGATTTTGTTCATCGACCAAAATATTACGAGCAAATGCTTCGCTCAAATAACCTTCTTGTTGATGAATATTACGAATAGATTGAATGGCTTGATTAAATAACTCAAACTGTACTTCGGGATGGTCTTTTAAACTGGCAATCTTTTGATCGAGCTGATCTACCTGACTATGACGTTGAGCGCCGACATCCTCCAATAAAATACCTTTTTTTGATACAGCCAAAACATTGGGTGTTGAGACTCCTAGTGCATTGAGTTGCTGGATTCTGCTAAATTCGCATTCAATTGCAGTTGCTCCACCTTGATTTGGAACAGGGGTTATTGAGCCTAAGTTAAATATTTTTGCTAACCATTTTAATGGCGTATATAGCCATAGCCCATGACGTTCAGATGCTTTTTTTAACCATACTTTATGGGAATCTAGTTCATAAGATTGAATAGATGATTGCTGCGTTGGTAAAGTGGATTCTAAAAAGGTTTGAAAGTCAGTCATATGGAAGAAAAAATATCCTAAAGTGGTCGTGAAGTGCATCATGGATTTTGGTGCTGGGCTCACTTTACCACATCAACTGTTGTTATCGGTACTGCCTTATGATTTGCAGCTTGTTGATGACGTTTATAGGTGATTGCATATATAACAAGATTCACCGCAATACAGAACCATGCCGTCCACAAGTTATGACTAAGAAAATGAGCGCCGCGCATCATTTGCGCCCAGCCCATGGCAAAACCAATAACCATTCCAGCAAAAAGATAGAACCATGCACGTCTCTGATGACTTAAACGATAAACAAAATAGCCTGTGACCAAGGCAAACCCTGTACTGGCATGTCCACCTGGAAAGCAGTGTCCTGCTGTTGCTGAAAAATCCCAGATAAAGCCTGTTGCTGTTTCATGGGTCATATACCAAGGACAGGCATGAGCCGAATGTGATTTGAAGAATCCAACCACAGCGGTACACAGGATGCTCACCCAAAACATATAACCGTATTCCCAGTGCTTTGCTTTGAGTTTTTCAACTTTAAATGAGGCACACCATAAAAAGAAAAAGATCAGATACACTGCTATGAGTAGGTTTTTGACATAGCTATGGTTGAGTTTATCTAGAAACCAGTCATCTTTGTAAGGGAATGTCCCTTGTAAACTGACCCAAGGTTGAATCAGATCTAAATCAATTATGCCACCGATTGGAAACACGAAGAATAAGATGAAAAAGCTAAGCATTAAGAGAAAGCTGGTTAGTGCAAAAAAAGGTGTTTTCAGAATCATTGAGCCTATTATTAAAATCAGATGAAAATTTGTGTTATTTAATGTGAACAAGCTTAATAACCTCTTAAATATACCTAAAAAAGTACCAAATGAGGATATTGATAAAATAAAAAACTAGCAAAAATTTTTATATTTTCAAAGCTTGGTTATTCAAACCTGCTAAATATCTGGAACAGGGCATATCACGACGTTTATTCAGTTGTTGTATCATATAAGCAGCCATTGAGACTGCTTACATTGGGGATGTATGAAAAACTTAATGCAGAATTTTATCCAGAAATTGCTGAGCTCGTTCCCCACGTGGCGCACCAAAGAATTCATCTTTAGAGCAGTCTTCAACAATTTTTCCTTGGTCCATGAAGATGACACGATTGGCGACTTGGCGGGCAAAGCCCATTTCATGGGTGACACACATCATGGTCATGCCTTCTTTGGCCAATCCCACCATTACATCAAGGACCTCATTGATCATTTCAGGGTCAAGCGCAGAAGTGGGCTCATCGAATAGCATCGCAATCGGGTCCATACTGAGGGCACGCGCAATTGCTACACGTTGTTGTTGCCCCCCTGAAAGCTGGGTGGGATATTTATTGGCATGTGCGCTCAGTCCAACCCGATCCAGATAGGAGAGTCCTTTTTTATTGGCTTCCGCTTCTGAACGTCCAAGCACTTTGATCTGTGCAATGGTCAGATTCTCGGTAATACTTAAGTGCGGAAACAGTTCAAAGTGCTGAAATACCATACCGACTCGACTCCGCAGTTTGGTCATATCGGTTTTGGATTCATGCACAGGCACGCCATCGACAAAGATTTTGCCTTGCTGAAATGGCTCAAGCCCATTCACTGTCTTAATCAAGGTGGATTTTCCTGAACCCGATGGGCCACAAACCACCACCACTTCACCTTGGCAAATTTGAGTACTGCATTCAGTCAGTACCTGAAATTGTTCATACCACTTACTGACATTTTGGAGGTCTATCATTACTTTATTGTCACTCATACACTTAACCTCCTTTGTAAACGTTTCACTGCGAATGTCGCGAGAGCGCTGATAGTGAAGTACACCAACCCTGCAAATAAAATATATTGGGTAAGCAGAGACATTAAATCGCCACGAACATAATTTGTTCTGAAAAAATCGAGTAGTCCAATCGCATAAACCATAGTGGAATCTTGAAACAGGATGATGGTCTGTTGCAGTAATAACGGGGTCATTTTCCTAAACGCCTGAGGCAGAATAATTAGTCGCATAGATTGGCCATAGCTCATACCCAATGCTGAAGCAGCAGCAGCTTGACCTTTGGGAATGGACTGAATCCCTGCACGGACAATTTCAGAAAAATACGCTGCTTCAAATAGCATGAAGGCGACAATACTTGAAACCAAAGCGGTATCGATAGTCAGGTATTGTCCAGTAATTGCGGTATAAAAAAATGGCACAGCAAAATAGAACCACATCAAGACCAGCAGCAAGGGAATGGAACGGAACAGGTCGACATAAGCCTGTGCAATCCAATTCAGAATTTTGATTGAAGACAAACGCATCATTGCCAGTAGCGTACCGATGGCGATACCACCAATAGTGGCAATCACCACCACTTTTAAGGTGATGCTGAATCCATACCAGAGTGCGGGGCCAGACTGCTGTAAGTCATTCAGAAAAGAAGTGAATCCATCCATATTACTTGCCTCCTGAGATTAAACCAGGAATACGCAGGCGTTTTTCCAGAAGGTTCATACTAAAAATGAGGCAGATGTTGATCACGATAAAAATCAGTGTGACATAGGTATAAATTTCGATGGTGTTCTGGGTATATTCACTAATGGTTTTCATCTGTGAAATGAGTTCTGCCACCCCAACTAATGAGGCGACCGAGGTGTTTTTCACGCAGTTGGTCAGTTCAGAACTCAGTGGCGGCAAAATGGTACGAAAAGACTGCGGTAGAATGACATAGCGATACAATTGTGTCGTAGTAAATCCCATAGCATAGCCAGCATTGATTTGCCCTTTGGGTAAAGCTTCAATGCCTGTTCGAACCTGCTCACATACACGTGCTGCAGTGAATAAACCGAGTCCGACACTGGCGGAAATCAGCGCGGTGGTATTGGCGCCCAGATCATTGATCCACCAGTTTTTAATCGGTGCGGGCAGGAAGTTGGGAACGACATAAAACCAAATAAATAATTGAACCAGTAAGGGCACATTTCTAAATAACGTCACATAGGCCGTACCGATTGCTCTGGCGGTTCTATTGGGAAGTGTGCGCATGATGCCAAGAATACTGCCGAGCAGTAGGGCAATGCTCCATGCAACCACAGCAATCACAATGAGCCATCCGAGGCCCGTGACAATCCAGTTCAGGTAGGTGGTATCGCCGATGCCTGTTGATTGCCACAAAACACCCCAGTTCCAGCTATAATTCATAACAACTCCTGAGTAGAGTCGGGACAACATCCTCTGTTTCCCGACCCCACAATACTATTGTTGCGATAAGGGGAGCGAATTACTGATCGCGATCATGTGGGTTGCTGATTAAGGCTTTGAGCTGATCGGTCATGGCAAAGTTCAAATTAATATTTTTTGGTGGAATCGGTTGCTGGAACCATTTTTCATACATCTTGTTGATTTCACCAGACGCATAGGTTGCCTTAATGGCATCATCAACCACCTGTTTAAAGCCTGTATCACCTTTGCGCAGCATACAACCATAAATTTCATGGATGGGTGCTGTGCCGACAATTTCCCATTGATTCGGATCTTTAGCTTTGGATTTTTCTCCTGCCAGCAGGATATCGTCCATCATAAACGCGACAGCACGACCATTTTGTAGCATTAAGAATGATTCAGCATGGTCTTTGGCAGAAATGATTTCGCCAATGCCAAGTTCTTGTTGGTGTTGACGGATATAGCGTTCAGACGTCGTACCCGCAGTGGTGACCAGTTTTTTACCTTTTAAATCGGCAAAGTCTTTAATGCCCGAATTTTTAGAGGTTAGTAAGCGTGAACCCACTTCAAAGAAACCGACAGAGAAATCGACTTGCTGCTGGCGTTCTTTATTATTGGTGGTGGAGCCACATTCCAGATCTACCGTGCCATTCGAGACCAGCGGAATCCGGTTCTGACTGGTGACCAAGTTATAGCGGATTTTCAGATCTGGCATATTCAGCTTCTGCTTCACAGCTTCAACGACTTTTAGTTGCAGATCATGTGCATAACCAACCGGTTGGTTTGGGGTAGAGGCAATATATGAAAAGGGAATTGATGAATCGCGATAACCTAGCACAATCGTGCCAGAACTTTTGATTTTGTTTAATGTTCCTGAAGCCGATGCACTGCCTTCAGTCGCTTTGTCGCCAGCCGTTGGCGCTTTGTTATCGCTACAGGCACTGAGTCCAAATATCAAAGTGCCTGCACAAAGCAGAGAGGTCATGGTGCGTTTATAAATCATGTACAAAACTCCTTTTGTATCGTTATGATCACATGCGTCATTGTTGCGGTTTAACCGTTCATTTTTATGAAAAATAATGTGTTCTTTTTGGTGTATTAAAAAACATTATTTTTCATCTTAATGGAGTTGAATGCACATGCTCAAGCGATATTTTTTACGGTTTTGTTAATCGTAATGTGGATGAGTGGCGTAATTTAAAAGTTGTAAATTACCGTAAAAATTGCAAGAAATATAAAGCATGATATGTGCCATGATTACCATCTGGATTTGAGTGACGGCGGGGAGCGGTCTGGAAGCCCGATTGGGGTGCTGATCTCCATAAACAGCGCAATTGAGTTGAAATTAATTCGATATATTGGAATGCAATTGCGATCTGTTCAATATAAAAAAAGCGACGTTGCCGTCGCTTAAAAGGGTTTAGATTTAGAACATGGACTCTTCAGAGTTGGCTGAAATCTTATGAATGGAAAGATCTGCACCACGATATTCATCTTCTTGCGAAAGACGAATCCCCATCGTGGCTTTTAACAGGCCATAGACAATAAAACCACCAAGCAAGGCAATGATGATACCGAGACCCGTACCAATGATTTGCGAGATGATGGAAACACCACCGAGACCACCGAGCGCCTGTTGTCCAAAGATGCCTGCTGCGATACCACCCAAGGCACCGCATACCCCATGTAATGGCCAGACACCTAACACATCATCAACTTTCAGTTTATTCTGAGTATAGGTAAACAGGTAAACAAACAGTGCACCCGCCGTGCCGCCAATAACTAATGCATCAATTGGGTGCACAATATCGGAACCTGCACAGATGGCGACCAAACCTGCTAATGGACCATTGTGTAAGAAGCCAGGGTCATTTCGGCCCATAAAGTTGGCTGCCAAAGTACCACCGACCATTGCCATCAGTGAGTTAATTGCCACCAGACCAGAGATGGCTTCAACCCGTTGTGCACTCATCACGTTAAAGCCAAACCAGCCCACGATCAGAATCCATGAACCTAAAGCAAGGAATGGAATAGATGAGGGTGGATGGGCGCTGACACGACCATCATTCTTGTAACGACCATGACGGGCACCCAGTAAAATCACCGCAGCGAGGGCAATCCAGCCACCCATGGCATGCACCACAACGGAACCTGCAAAGTCATGGAAACTTGCACCAAAAGAGTTCTCTAACCATTTTTGCAGACCGTAGTTACCATTCCAGATCATGCCTTCAAAGAAAGGGTAGATCAGGGCAACCAAGATCAGTGTGGCAATGGCTTGCGCACGCATTTTGGCACGTTCAGCGATACCGCCTGAAATAATCGCAGGAATCGCCGCAGCAAAAGTCAGTAAGAAGAAACAGCGCATCAGGTTATAACCATGATCGGCGGCTAAGGTGCTGCCAGCATGGAAAAAGTTTTGACCATATGCAATCCAATAGCCTACAAAGAAATAGGCAATCGCTGAAATGGCAAAATCGGTGAGGATTTTACTCAATGCATTGACTTGGTTTTTATGGCGCACGGTGCCCAATTCCAAGAACGCAAAGCCAGCGTGCATTGCCAATACCAGTACTGCCCCGAGCAGTAAAAAAAATAGATCTACGTTTTGCATAGTGGTGCTCAAAAAAAGTGCTAAATTTTATTTTGATGCAAATATTTGATTCGTTTTCTGCACCAAAATGGATTTAGTAAATCTAGAAACTCAAGCTGTATTGCAACAACTTAATTTGATGAAATATCTAAAGCAAAAAACGCACCAATTTAGAGGTTAAATTTTAATTTTGGTGAAAAGTGGTGCAATTTGCTTAAAAATAGCATGGTTTTGGACATTGCTGAATAAAGCGAGCCGAGAGAACTCGCATGAAAATCGGTAGATGATTGGTAGTAAGCAACAGGGATCACCACTTTTCATCTTCAAGAGTTTCAAGATAAAAAGTGGCGCTGACGGAGCTGTGTAGTTACATGACTGGTGGGCTATAGGTGAGGGTACGGCCTAAAATCCACAGTAAGAACAGCACTAAAGGCAGGTGGAACACTAATTGGGTGACAGTAAAGCCAATCACGTCTTTGGCTTTGAGTTTTAGAATTCCCAACATTGGCAACATAAAGAAGGGATTGATCAGATTTGGTAAGGCTTCGGCTGCATTATAAATTTGCACTGACCAGCCTAAATGCACTTGTAAATCATTGGCTGCTTGCATCACATAAGGCGCTTCAATAATCCATTTACCACCACCAGAGGGAACAAAGAACCCTAGCACTGCAGAATAAATCCCCATCACAATCGCAAAAGTTTCTTTTGAAGCAATCGAAACAAAGAATTCAGCAATATAATGCGATAGGGATAAATCCTGACCATTCAGCGCTTGGGTCATAATAAAGGCAATACTGCCGTAGAGCGGAAACTGAATCAGAATCCCCGACACCGCAGGCACCGCCTGACTCACAGCATTGAGGAAGTTTCGCGGGGTACGGTGTAGTGCCAGACCGAGCATCAAGAACACAAAGTTATAAGTATTGAGACTGGAAATGGCGATGATGGGATTGGTTTTAGAAAACTCGATGAACATCCAGATCAAGCCTAATGCCACCACGATAATGGTCAATAAAGGGGAATTTTCCAACCAGTCTCCCGGTCGGGTTGATTTAACTTCAGTTTTTTCTTCTTCTTCAAAGTTTAGCTCAAAATCTTGCATGGTTTTGACATTGTCACCTTTGGGGGCAGACCAATAGGCAATCGCAATCGAGACAATCACCAAGATCAGAGTCATCAGCATGGATTGCCACAGGAAGATGGTTTCGGTAAATGGAATCACACCTGTGAGGTTATAGATGGATTCAGGCAAACTGGCTTTATTGGCCTGTAATTGTGCCGCAGACGAACTGATGCCAAGTGCCCACGTTGCGCCCATACCAATAATGGCAGCGGCGGCGGCAGCTCGGTAGTCCATCTGTAGCTCTTTTCGTTTTGCCAACGCAATTACCAACAATGCGGTCAAAATGGTACTGACTGCCCAATTGACCAAAGAAATCAATAAGCTGACCGTGGCGACCAAGACAATGGCACTGCGACCTGAGTGCGGGATACGTGCCATTTTCTGAATCAGTTTTTTTACAGGTGCAGAAACCGAAACCACATAACCGACAATAATCAGCATGGTCATTTGTAAGGTGAAAGGGATTAAACTCCAGAAACCATTCCCGAAGGAGCTTGCGACATCTTGTACCGATGCACCAATGCCGATGGCAGCAAAGGAAACGATAATCACACCGAGCAGAGCAAAAATATAGGAGTCAGGAAACCATTTTTCCGACCAGTTACTAATCCGCAGGGCAAACCGTTCTAACACGGCAGGTTGTTTATTCATCTTGAGCATCCATTTTTAATTTTGTTGTATCTCATCCATTTGTCCTAAATGAATGTGCTGTTCCCGAAAACAGCGAAAAGTGATGCCATTACAGCATCACTTCAACGAGAAAAATAAAAGGGTGTGTAGGGTTAAGCTTTGGCTTCAATCAACAGCTCAACACCTGTAGCAGCTTGAATTTGCTGTTCAGTCACATCAGGCGCTAACTCCACCAGTTTGATGCCTTCAGCAACAACATCCAAAACACCTAAGTCGCTAATAATGCGATGCACCACTTTTTGACCTGTGAGTGGTAAGCTGCACTGTTTGACGATTTTGGCAGTCCCATCTTTGGCATTGTGTTCCATTAACACCACCACACGCTGTACGCCTGCAACCAAGTCCATCGCACCACCCATGCCTTTGACCTTCTTGCCCGGAATCATCCAGTTGGCCAAGTCACCTTGCTCAGAGACTTCCATGGCACCCAAAATGGCAATGTTGACATGCCCGCCACGAATCATGGCAAAGGATTCACTGCTGGAGAAAAAGGCTGCACCTGAACGCGCGGTAACGGTCTGTTTGCCGGCATTGATTAGATCAGGGTCAAGTTGCTGTTCGGTTGGAAACTCACCAATGCCGAGCAGACCATTTTCCGATTGCAGCCACACATCCATATCCTCTGGAATGTAGTTGGCAACTAGGGTTGGCAGGCCTATACCCAGATTGACGTAGAAACCATCTTGTAATTCTTGTGCGGCACGTTGTGCCATTTGTTCACGTGTCCATGCCATGATTATGCGTCCTGTGCTTTGAGGGTTTTTTGTTCGATTCGTTTTTCTGGCGTGGCATTCAGCACCACACGATTGACGTAAATCCCTGCTAAATGGATTTCATCTGGATCCAGTTCGCCAATTTCTACAATCTGTTCCACTTCAGCAATGGTGATTTTTCCTGCCATTGCACATTCAGGGTTAAAGTTTTGAGCGGTTTTACGGAACACCAGATTGCCGGCTTTATCCGCTTTATAGGCTTTGACCAAGGCCACATCTGCGGTAAGAGAGGGTTCCAGAATATAGGTACGACCATTAAATTCGCGTTGTTCCTTACCTTCAGCCACCAAGGTACCTGCACCTGTTGCAGTATAAAAAGCAGGAATACCAGCACCGCCCGCGCGTAGTTTTTCCGCTAATGTGCCTTGTGGGGTGAGCTCAACTTCGAGTTCACCATTTAGATATTGGCGTTCAAATTCTTTATTTTCGCCCACATAGGAAGAGATCATTTTTTTAATTTGTCGGGTCTTGAGCAACACACCCAAGCCAAAATCATCAATACCTGCATTATTGGAGATACAAGTCAGGCCTGTGACACCTGTTTCTTTCAGCGCCTGAATCAAGGCCTCAGGAATACCGCATAAGCCAAAACCGCCAACCGCAAAAGTCTGCTGATCTTGCACCACGTCTTGTAGTGCCAGTGCTGCGCTTGAATAGACTTTATTCATTTTTTCACCTGTAAATTCCTTGGTTTCTAATAGTTTTAGCACTCAGGGGTTATTTACAGAAGTTTAAATTTCTAAAGGATTAATGAGGGAAACTCATTAATACAATAAATTTCATCTAATTCACTCAACAGGGCACGATAACAGGGCGAATCTGTTTTGGCGTATCAGCCGAAAGGGCTTAGCCAAAATCATGTTGTAGCAAGATCTCGATAAACTCGGCTGAGATATTGGAAAGCTCAAAGTCCTTCTTATACACAATGCCAATCGCTTGCGGCAGTTTGCCATCTTCAATTTCAATCAGCACATTATGTTCCTTGTCGATGAAATTCTGAAAATGGCGCGGTATCGCACTGACCCCCATATCTAATGCCACAAAGCTGGAGAGGGAACTGATCTGATGACATTCAACTTTTAAATCTAATGTCAGATGGTTTTTAAGACAGTTTTCTTCAATCAAATGCCGAACAATCGAGGGATGTTGCAAGGTCACAAAGGGATTGGCACACAGTTGTTTCCAACTGATCGAATCCGCGCTTGCCAAAGGATGTGTTTTTGGTAAGAGCGCAAGAAAATCTTCCTCAAATAAGGGCTTAAACTCCAATTGATCATTGCGTGGCGGTTCAAAGCAGATCCCTATTTCAAAAATGCCATCCTGAACGTTTTCCAGTACTTTTTCATTGGGAATATCATGAATGGAAAAGCTGATATTGGGATGTTTGGCTAAAAAGTTATGAATCACTTGCGGCAAAATCGCATGGGTGACAAAGGGCATCGAAGCAATATTCAATGTTCCGCGATTGAGTTTAAAACGTTGTTTGACGTCTTTTTCCATATCTTCCCAATTGGCCAGTAATTTCTTGGCATAGGGAATCAAGGATTTTCCTTCTTGTGTCAGCTCAACCCGACGGGTATTGCGTTTAAATAGTTTGCCACCGAGTTCTTCTTCCAGTGATTTGATACTTAGACTTAAAGCAGATTGACTGAGATGCAATTCAGCAGAGGCATTTGCATAATTCAGGGTACGAGTCAAAGCCAGAAATGCTTTGAGTTGCTTTAAAGTCATGGTGGACGACCTATGCGGAAAGTTTTTGATTTATATGCTGTAATTTATAAAAAAAACAGCACATTGTGACTGGCATTTTTGTTAATTCGCTGATGCGAGCCAAGCTGTTTATTTTTAAAAAATCGGCAAATGATTATTGAATTATTTTATCTCAATATCGAAAAATAGATGATTAAAATAATAAGCTAAATATACTTTGATTGGATTAATGAGTATTTTTGAATAGTTAATTTGTTTTATTAATCAATTAAATTATTTGAGTGTTGTTTTTGTATCTGTATGATTTTTATGATTAATTTAAATGATTGATTTTGGTTTAATGATATTGTTTTTTATGATTTTAATGCTATTTTAAAATACGTTTTAGCATGCGTCTTTGCTTTAGATTCTGTACTGCAGTTCGCAGTATTTTAATTTTGTTTATGGTTAGGATAACCACCACATAGTATAAAAAAAATAATTTGGTTGACCCTGACATATATTCTTTGGAATGGAGTAAAAGAATATGTGGGACTTATTTGTCATTCTGCTGTCTTTAGGCTTGCTGATGTACACGGCCTATCGCGGTTTTTCCGTGATTTTGATGGCACCGTTATGTGCATTGCTGGCGGTTTTTCTGATTAACCCCGCCAATGTATTGCCGTTTTATTCGGGCGTTTTTATGCCGAAAATGGTTAATTTCATTAAAGACTATTTTCTGGTGTTCTTGCTGGGTGCGATCTTTGGCAAAGTGGTGGAAATGTCAGGTATTGCCGAATCGATTGCCCGTACCATTGTCAATTTGATTGGTGCAAAGAAAGCCATTTTAACGGTGGTTTTACTGGGTGCCATTTTGACTTATAGCGGTGTCAGTCTGTTTGTGGCGGTATTTGCGATTTATCCATTTGCCAATCAGTTGTTCCAACAGGCCAATATTCCAAAACGTTTGATTCCTGGCACCATTGCCTTAGGCGCATTTACATTCACCATGGATGCCTTGCCAGGTACACCACAAATTCAGAACGTGATTCCGACCACCTTCTTTGGTACCAATATCTATGCAGCACCGTTTTTGGGTGTAATTGGGGCGATCTTCGTCTTAAGCATGGGGCTGTTGTATCTGGAGTCACGTCGTAAAGCTGCTGCTCGTGTGGGTGAAGGCTATGCAGGTTTTGCTGCTGAAGATGCAGCCACGCCAACGACTGCTGATGTAGAGTTATCTCAGCAAAGCAACGGTTCAGTGTTACGTCAAGGTATGGCCTTTGTGCCATTGATTCTGGTTGCGGTGATGAACCGTTATCTATCCACAGCCATCAAAGAATGGTATCCAAATGGCTTTGATTTTAATGCAATTGGTCTCGCCAACTACACTGTTGATGTAGCAAAAACAGGGGCGATTTGGGCAGTCGGTTTGGCCTTGATTGTTGGCATTATTGCGGCGATTTTATTTGATTATCAGCGCGTGGTAACTAACTTTAAAGAAGGTGTGAATGCCAGTATCAGTGGTTCATTATTGGCGGTGATGAATACTGCATCGGAGTATGGTTTTGGTGCGATTATTGCGGCATTACCGGGCTTTGCTTTGATTAGCCATGCACTGGGGACGACGTTTACCAATCCTCTGGTCAATGGTGCAGTGACCACGACGGTGCTGGCTGGGATTACAGGGTCTGCTTCGGGTGGAATGAGTATTGCTTTGAGCGCGATGGCAGAAACCTACAATGCAGCGATTTTAGCAGCGGGTATTCCCCCTGAAGTGATGCATCGCGTGGTGGCGATGGCATCGGGCGGTATGGACACACTGCCGCATAATGGCGCAGTGATTACCTTACTTGCGGTCACAGGTTTAACCCATAAGCAATCCTATAAAGATATTTTCGCAGTGACGATTATTAAAACCTTGGCGGTATTTGTGGTGATTGCTGCATTTACATGGTTTGGTATTGTCTAAGGCAAATTTTAATTTCAGCTTGCCCGTTTTGACAGGTGAGCAATCAAAATGATCAAGAACAGGAGTAGCACAGTGACTCAACAACTCGAAGCCAAAGTGGCCTTTATTACGGGTTCTGCGAGCGGTATTGGTTTGGAAATTGCGAAAAAATTTGCGCAGGAAGGTGCCAAAGTGGTGATTTCTGATGTCAATGCTGAGAAATGTCGGCAAGCCGTGGAGCAGTTAAAACAGCAGGGTTTTGAAGCCCTGTCAGCACCTTGCGATGTAACTGATGAACAAGCTTATAAAGCCGCGATTGATTTGACTACACAAACTTTTGGGCGTTTGGATATCCTGATCAATAATGCGGGTTTTCAGCATGTTGCAGCAATTGAAGATTTCTCAACGGATATTTATCAGAAACTGGTACAGGTGATGCTGACAGGTTCATTTATCGGAATTAAACATGCGTTTCCAATTATGAAAGCACAACAATATGGTCGTATTATCAATATGTCTTCGATCAATGGATTGATTGGCTTTGCTGGTAAGGCGGGGTATAACAGTGCTAAGCATGGCGTGATCGGCTTGACCAAAGTGGCGGCTTTGGAATGTGCCCGTGATGGCATTACCGTGAATGCATTATGTCCGGGTTATGTGGATACGCCGTTGGTACGTGGGCAAATTGCCGACTTGGCCAAAACCCGTAATGTGAGTCTGGAAAGTGCTTTGGAAGATGTGATTTTAGCCATGGTGCCACAGAAGCGTTTACTCAGTGTTGAAGAAATTGCCGACTATGCGATTTTCCTAGCCAGTAACAAAGGCGCAGGAATCACAGGGCAGGCGGTGGTGATGGATGGTGGTTATACTGCACAGTAATCTGTTTATGTGATTGAAAAGCCGCCCAATTGAGCGGCTTTATTTTTTGATGCAGTTCATTGATTGTCGAACGCTACTTTCGCCGTCTGATTATTGCTACACTTTTTTATTTTTAGGCAGATGCATTATGTCTTTTGATCTCAAAGTCAGTTTAAAGCAAAGGGCTGAACCATCTGCACAGCAGAAAAAGCTGAATCGCCTGATTGATCTAATAGAGCAGCAAAAAATCAGTCTTGCCGCATGGCAGAATGCCCAAGCCGAGATTCAACAACATACACGGCAAAAGCTGATGCCTGTGTATAGTGAACTGCATGAAATCTTGTTTCAGCAGTTAGATCAACTTTGGACGCTGTTACAGCAGCATGCGTTTTCCAAAGTGGATATGCAGCAACTGGATGAAAAAATTGCCCAGCTTGCCCAAATGTTAAAGCGTTCCAAGATGTTGAAGGATGAACAGTTAAAGCTGGTCAAGCAGATCGATACTTTTTATCAGCAGCATGCACAGCAATCGGCTAAAAAGAATAAAAAACTACAGTCAGCCAAGTTTGAACAGGATGAAAATTTTGAGCAGGATGCAGCATTAGAACAAGATGATTTTGAGCAATATGCTGCCGAGCAGCAACAAGCCCGTGAACAAGCCAAGCAACTTCGACAACAGCAGAAACGTGAACAAGCTGAGCAGATGGCAGCACAGTCGCTGAAAACCGTGTATTTAAAAATTGCTGCGATGATTCACCCCGACCGTGAGCAAGACGAGACCAAGAAAGAAGAAAAAACTGAGTTGTTCCAACAGGCGAGTCAGGCCTATGAACAGCAGGATTTGTTTTACTTGCTCAAGCTTCAATTACAGCTTGAACAGAACAAAGGTGTTGGTAGCAAAGAGTTATCGGCTGAGCAGGTGAAGTTTTATAAACTGGCGTTGGATGCGCAAAGTCAGCAACTTGAAAGCCAAATTGACGAAATTTTAGATTCTTTTCAGTTGGCGAAGAAAGTCAAAGCTGAGCATCTGCATATTGGTGATGTGTATAAAGCCATAGATGCGGATTGTGCTGAGTTAAAACAGAAGTTGAAGTGGGAAAAAGAGCGTTTAAAGCATATGAAAAAGGTGAGTGGGGTGGAGATGTTGTTGGGGCATGGGGTGTTGTAACCTCTCCCTAACCCTCTCCTAGAAGGAGAGGGAATGTCACGTATCAAATTATAAATTAATTCACAAAGGATGCTCCCTCTCCCTTTGGGAGAGGGCTGGGGTGAGGGAAATTAAAAATAGGAGAAAAAATGAAACTAGACCCACAATTATTAGAATTCGCTAAAGCCATGCGCAGTAATGCGACAGATGCAGAACATCTGATGTGGCAAATACTACGTGCCAAACGATTTATGAATCTAAAATTCCGTAGGCAGCATGTGATTGCATCATATATTGTAGATTTTTACTGTCATGAACTGGGTTTGGTCATTGAGTTAGATGGTAGTCAACATAATACAGATGATGGTCGAGCTTATGATTTTGAGCGAACGAAGTTTTTAGAAGCTTTGGATTTAAAAGTAGTGAGATATTGGAATCATGAGATTTTAAAAAATACTGAGAGAGTGTTGGATGATTTATGGAATGTTTGTTCGCATTTAAAAAGAAAAACACCTCTCCTATGAGGAGAGGGAATACTGCATATTAGGTATAGGGCAATATTTTGTAATTTGAAAGGAATCTAAGAACTTAAAACTTGAATTTATTTTTAATAAAAAGGGCTGAATGATCAGCCCTTTATACATTAAATTAGATCAAACAAGCAACACTTTACAGCGCAGCAATTTGCTCCATACTTTGCTTAATTTTCGCTAACTGATCAGCAAACTCAGCCAATTTCACTTTTTCACCCTCAACAACCGCTGCTGGTGCTTTGGCAACAAAACCTTCATTCGAAAGTTTATTGGCAATTTGATCATGTTGCTTTTGAACTTTATCCAAGTCCTTCTGCAAACGACCCAATTCAGCTTTAGGATCAATTAAGCCTTTCATTGGTACAAATACCGAAGCATGGCTGACAACGCTAGAACAAGACAACGGTGGTTCTTGCTCATTGCTTAAGAACTCAATGCTTTCAACTTTCGCCAATGCTTTGAATAAAGCTTCGATACGGATGATTTGCTCACGCTCAGCATCAGAAATGTTCTTAAGTAATACAGGCAATAAACGCGCATTACCTAAGCCCATTTCACCACGAATATTACGTACCGCACCAATCAAACCTTGTAACCATTGCATATCTGCTTCAGCTTGATCATTCACTTTTGCTTGATCAGGTACAGGGTACTGCGCAGTCATAATCGTCGCGCCGCCTTTGCCTAACATTGGCGCAAGGGTTTGCCAGATTTCTTCAGTCAAATACGGCATCAACGGATGTGCCAAACGTAAAGATGCTTCCATCACCGCAAGTAACACACGGCGAACTTCGGCTTTACGCTCTTCGGAGACATTGGCATCATTCAGAACAGGTTTGGTTAACTCAACATACCAGTCACAGTATTCATTCCAGATAAAGTCATAGATCGCTTGCGCAGCAAGGTCTAAACGATACGTAGCGAATGCTTGATGTACCGCAGCTTCTGCTTTTTGCAGACGGCTCATGATCCATTTTTCTGGAAGTTCCCACAGCTCTGGACGCGCTTCTTGAGCAACCGTTTGACCTTCAACATTCATCAATACGAAACGGGTAGCGTTCCAGATTTTGTTGGCAAAGTTACGGTAGCCTTCAACACGTTTCATGTCGAACTTGATGTCACGACCCGTATTGGCAAGTGCACAGAACGTGAAACGGACCGCGTCAGTACCATAAGCTTGAATACCTTCTGGGAATTCTTTACGGGTTGATTTTTCAATCTTCGCCGCTTGTTTCGGGTTCATCAGACCCGTCGTACGTTTTTGTACCAAAGTCTCAAGATCAACACCGTCAATCAGGTCTAATGGGTCAAGCACGTTACCCTTAGACTTCGACATTTTTTGGCCTTCGCCATCACGAACCAGACCGTGTACATAAACCGTTTTAAACGGGACTTGTGGCGTACCATCTTCGTTCTTCATGAAGTGCATCGTAAACATGATCATACGAGCAACCCAGAAGAAGATGATGTCAAAACCAGTCACCAATACATCAGTTGGGTGGAACGTATTGAGGAAATAGTTTTCCGCATCTTTCTTGGCATCGCCCGTCCAACCTAAGGTTGAGAAGGTCCACAGCGCAGAAGAGAACCACGTATCCAGTACGTCTTCATCTTGGTTTAACACAACATCCGCAGGGATGTTGTTTTTAGCGCGGACTTCAGCTTCGTTACGACCGACATAAATGTTGCCTTCAGCATCATACCAAGCTGGGATACGGTGACCCCACCAAAGCTGACGCGAGATACACCAGTCTTGGATGTTGTTCATCCACGCCATGTACATGTTGCTGTACTGCTCAGGAACGAACTTGATACGACCATCTTGAACCGCTTCAATTGCAGGTTGTGCCAATGGTGCAATTTTTACATACCATTGGTCTGTCAATAATGGCTCAACGATCACACCTGAACGGTCACCACGAGGTGGTTTCAGCGTATAAGGTTGAATTTGATCTAACCAGCCTTCAGCTTCAGCTTGTTCAACCAGTTTTTTACGCGCTGCAAAACGCTCTAAACCAATATAGTCCGCAGGAGCAGGGATGGTTTTAGAAATTTGCTCGCCTGCTTTGGCAATGTATTCAAACTCAGCCAATACTTCTGCATTTTTATTGAAGATATTGATGATTGGCAATTCACAACGCTTACCGACTTCATAGTCGTTAAAGTCGTGTGCAGGGGTGATTTTTACACAGCCTGTACCGAATTCTTTATCGACATATTCATCTTTAACGATTGGAACAGCACGACCTGTAATTGGTAGGATAATGTTCTGACCCACAAGGTGTGTATAGCGTTCATCATCCAGTGCCACAGCAACCGCAGTATCACCTAACAAGGTTTCAGGACGAGTCGTAGCGACAACGATATGGTCTTTACCATCATGGGTACGAAGGTTTTTATCTTCAAAGAAATATTTGAAGTGCCACAATGAACCTGCTTCTTCTTTATCTGATTCAACTTCTAAATCTGACAGGGCCGTTTGTAGTTTCGGGTCCCAGTTGACGAGGCGTTTGCCACGGTAGATTAAGCCATCTTCATGCAGTTTAACGAAGACTTCTTTGACTGCATTGGATAGACCTTCATCCATCGTGAAGCGTTCACGCGACCAGTCTACTGAAGAACCTAAACGACGGATCTGACGGGTGATGGTATTGCCTGATTGCTCTTTCCATTCCCAGATTTTTTCGATGAATTTTTCACGACCTAAGTCATGACGGCTGACACCTTGCGCTCCCAATTGACGCTCGACCACCATCTGCGTTGCAATCCCTGCATGGTCAGTCCCGGGTTGCCATAAGGTGTTTTTACCCATCATACGGTTGTAACGGGTCAGTGCATCCATGATGGCATTGTTAAAACCATGCCCCATGTGCAGGCTACCCGTGACGTTCGGTGGCGGAATCATGATACAGAATGATTCACCTTGACCTGAGGGTTTGAAATAACCTTGTTGTTCCCAGATTTGATACCATTTCTTTTCGATCTCGGTTGGATCGTAAGTGGTTGCAATATTTTGAGCAGATTGAGCGTCAGTCATAGTACAGAAGATTAAAATTGAATAAAAAATTAGATCTATTGTAGCAAAAAATCCTCGCTTCTGTAGGCATTTCAGCCTGAGCGGATGTGAATGATAAAAGCCGCTTAAAGAATGACTAATTTGCGGTTTTTTGAACTGTTATAGAAGGGTGTTTAGTACATCTTCATAAAATGGTTTTGATTACCGCTAATTGGCTACTCAATTACCATAACATCTTTATAGACTTCATTTTTTTCTAAAAAAGCCGATGAAAGGCGTTGGATTTTTATACAAATAGGATTAGATTTGTCTAATGCATCACATAACTTAAAAATATTGATGCTTAAAACAACAATATAAAAATGCGAAAAACTAAAAAAGGTGCTGCTCATGACTTATTCAATCCTGTTGAAAATTAATGACGTTACACATGGACAATTTGAAAGCATTCGTCAGCAACTGAATGCAGGCACGCATGAAAGCCAGTCTCGTATCTTGGGTGAAGTGCTGTCAGAAATTGCCTGTGAGATTGTCGAGCAGGTCTTTTCCGTGTTATTGATCCAAAATCGCCAACCGAATCAGTTAACCCAAAAATATACGGCTGAATCTGAGAAAGTGATTCAACAGATTATTGCTGCGGTACGCAAATATATGCCATGGTCGATTGCCTTATTTGGCAATGAGCGTCTCTGTCCATTTGCCAATTATTTTTCCAATATGATCAAGTATCACGATGAGCTGGTCTATGTGTCTTATCCGATTGATCGACAATTGGTTCAGCAAGCACATACGCTCGTTACGCAACTGAAAAATAATGAAATCAGTGAGATGGTTGATGTGTTCCAAACCTTGATTCAAATTGTCGATTTAGGCGTGACCAGCTTGATTCGTGAACCGAAAAAATGTCTGAATTTTAATACTGTAGTGGATAAAACTTTAAATGGAGTGATTAATATGACGGCACATTTAAGTTATAAGCGTTTAGAGAAAATGGGCAATCAGGTGGATAGTGATGCGGCAACAGATTGCGTCAAGCATTTTTTAGCATTTATGCATGTCGATACAGAATAGAGTGTGCTAAATTCGGCAAGTACAATGCAAAAAATGATAGAAAAGTTGATCTGATAAAAGGGCTTGTATCACAAGCTCTTTTTTATGTGATCTAAAAATTAGGGTTATTAGAATGAAGACCGCCGTTTTTTTAAATATTCATGCGGATACTTATGCAAGATTTGCACATATTCGGACGCAGTTATTACAAGGAAATAAAGAGAGTCAGGCCAATGCTTTAGGTAATGTTTTATCTGAAATGGCTTGTGAAGTGATTGAACAGGTTTTTATAGTGCTATTACAACAAAACCAACAGCATTCACAAACGGGTGAATCTGAAAAAGTCATACAACAAATTTTAGAGGCTATTCGCAAGTATATGCCATGGTCAATCTCGTTCTTTGGCAATGACCGCTTAATTCCTTTGGTCGAATATCTTTCTAAAACCTTATATCTTGAAGATGAACGTATTTATATGACTTATCCTGTTAAGCAGCAATTGGCTGAGCAGATCCAAGCATCCAGCCAGAAACTTATACAGGGTGAGCATGCTGAGATTTTAAAAGCATTGAAATTATTAACCGAAGTGATTGATGTTGGGGTGACTCATTTAATCCGCGAACCGAAGAAATGTTTGAAGTTCAATTTTGTGGTCGATAAAACCTTAAATGGAGTGATTAATATGACCACTCATCTTGGTTATAAGCGTCTAGAAAAATTAGGTTCGCAAATTGATCAGCAGTTGGCTGCAACATATGTGGATTACTTTCTTAAGTTTATGCGTCAGCAAGCATAGGTAGAATATCAAAATGGCAAAACTCAAAACGCTTGAAAATAAAGTGGTCTGGATTACAGGCGCTTCTTCCGGTTTAGGCAAAGCCTTGGCACGGGAATGTGCCTTGCAAGGCGCACAGGTAGTCCTGACTTCACGTCGTTATGATGAACTGGAAGCGGTACGGGTGGGTTTACTTAAACCTGAACAACACCTTTCGATTGCAGCAGACATTACTGATGAAGCTCAGGTCCGCCATGCCCATGAACAGGTTTTGGCCTGTAAGGGACGGATTGACTGGCTGATCAATAATGCGGGTTTGAGTCAACGGGCCCTGATTCAAGACACCACCATGCATACTGAACGTGCCATTATGGAAGTAGATTATTTTTCCCAAGTCTTCTTTACTAAAACCGTATTACCCACTTTTCTGCAACAAAAATCAGGTCGGGTGGTGTTTGTTTCCAGTGTCGCGGGCTTATTGGGTACACAATATCGCGCCACGTATTCTGCTGCTAAGGCGGCGATTCATATGTGGGCCAACAGTTTGCGTGCTGAAGTAGCGAATGATGGTGTTGAAGTCTCGGTGGTCTTTCCTGGTTTTGTTAAAACCAATGTCTCTTTTAATGCGTTGAATGGTGAAGGAAAACCCCAAGGGCATCAGGATGAAGCCATTGAAAATGGTCTCGATGCCGATGTTTTTGCTGAACGGGTGGTGGAATCCTTAATGGCCGGCGAGCAATATATTGTCGTCGGTGGGAAAAAAGAACAATTGGGTGTGTTGGTCTCTCGATTGTCACCCAACTTGTTGTATAAGATGATTCGCAAAATGAAAGTGAAATAAGTGTGAACAATCGCAAGAAAGCTGTGTTTAACTGGAGCGGTGGTAAAGATTCGGCATTAGCACTTTATACGGTGTTACAACAAAATGAGTTTGAGGTGGTTGCCTTATTAACCACGGTCAATGAAGAAACAGAGTTGTCGTCCATGCATGCCATTCCACATGCATTGCTTGAAAAGCAAGCTGCAAGTATTGGCATTCCACTTTATCCAGTGTTTTTGCCGAAAAATCTACCTGTCTATGAGCAACGTATGTTGGATGCTGCCCATCATTTTAAGGCACAGGGGGTTGAGCACTTTATCTTTGGTGATATTTACCTGAGCGATGTACGAAAATATCGTGAAGACCGTTTGCATCCTTTAGGCATTGAAGTGGTTGAGCCAATCTGGAACCTGAACTCGACTGAAGTGATGCAAGACTTCTTGGATTCAGGCATTCAAACCAAAATCATCGTGACCGATGCCAGTAAGCTAGATGAATCGTTTATTGGCCAAGATATCGATGCAAATTTGATAGAACGGATGCCAAGCGAAGTTGATGTCTGTGGTGAAAACGGCGAGTACCATACCTTTGCTTATGCAGGCGGTTTATTTAAACATCCTGTTAAATTTGAAATTGCTGAAACTCGTCAGATGTCATACGAGTTTAAGTTAGAAGATGGGGAAGAGAAAACCTATCATTATTGGCAAGCGATCTTTGCCGAATCCTAAGCAAAAATCCTGTGTCATACACAGGATTTTTTTAATGTGTGTTGATGATTGCTGTTCCATAAGCAAACACTTCAACCATCCCACCTTGCATCCCCAATTCAGTGGTACTGAGTCGAACGCCCATAATCTGATTGGCACCCATGGTATGGGCTTCTTGCTTAAGACGAATCACAGCTTCACGGCGTGCGCGTTCCACCACACTTTCATAGCTGACTAAACGCCCGCCGAAAAAGTTTCGAATGGTGGCCAACACATATTTAAAATAGTCATGTGAGATCACTACATTACTGCTGATCATTTGCCCACGCGCTGTGGTTTGCACAAAACGATTGGTATCAATTCGAATATGTGCAAATTGTTTTTCTTTCTGCTCCAGTTCGCGCAAGTGTTTTTGTTCGATATGACGACCAAAGCCCCAGCCAACTGCGAAGAGAATCAGAAACAGAACAATCTGAAAAATTAATCCTTCCATGTCGTTGCCTATGCAGCAAATGGATCAGGCAATTTAGGGGCAACCGGTTGCACTACCACAGAGGTACCGTAGACAAACAGTTCAGAGGCGCCTTGGGCAATATTTGAAGTTGAAAAGCGAATCCCGACAATCGCATTCGCGCCCAAAGCTTGAGCCTTGTCAATCATACGTTGAGTCGCTTCCTGACGTGATTCCTCCAGCAGTTCGGTATAACCTGTCAATTCACCACCCACGATATTTTTTAAACCAGCCATGAGATCACGGCCGACATGTTTACTGCGCACGGTGCTGCCATAAACCACATCAAGCTGACGTAAAATTTCGTGACCCGGTACAGACTCTAAACTGCTTAGTAACATTGTATTTTCAAAATCATTAATCTATTTACTTTGAAGATAAGAAATATTCGCAATTGTTGCAATAAAAAAGCTCACCGAAGTGAGCTTTTTTATTGCAAAAGATAAAAATTATTTTTTTGCGTAATGCTGTTGTGAACTAGAAGGCTGATGCGTTATGGTTTCACTGGTCGTCGCTTTTATGCCACCACCCAATGTTTTATACAGCTCGACTTGGTTGTTCAAGTCTGCTTGTTGTAATAACAATAAACCTTGTTCAGCCGAATAAGCCGAACGTTGCGCATCCAATACCGTTAAATAGCTATCAATACCTGCACGGAAGCGGGCATTAGAAAGTTTATAGGTGGTATTGGTCGCATCGACTAAACGACGTTGAGCCGTTAAGCGGTCGCCAATGTTGGCACGCGTCGCCAAAGCATCGTTCACCTCACGGAAAGCCGACTGTACTGACTTTTCATAGTTAGCCAGTGCAATTTTTTGATCGGTTTCAGAGATCTTGATATTGGCTTTACGTGTACCCCAGTCAAAAATTGGAATATTTAAGCTAGGTCCGATTGACCATGCGCCATGACCAGCCTTGAACAGATCACTTAAATCAGTTGAGGCATAACCCGCGGAACCGGTTAAGCTAATGGTTGGGAACAATTGCGCTTTAGCAGCACCAATATTCGCTCCTGCAGCACTTAATTGGTATTCAGAAGCTTTAACATCAGGACGGTTGTTGAGCAAATCACTTGGTAAACCTGCACTTAAAGCACCTTTTTGGGTAATGCGTGCGACCTGTTGTTGTGGCAACAAGTTTTGAGGCACTTGCTGACCCACAAGTAAGTTCAACAGGTTTTGTGCCTGTGCGACTTGGGTTTTGTAATTTGCAACATCGTTACGGGCAGTCTCTACTGAAATCTGTGCCTGACGCACTGGGATTTCACTATCAATACCAACATCGAAACGTTTCTTGTTTAAGTTAAACGAATCTTGTTGAGCTTTCAGCGTCTGATCAGCCAATTTTAAATGTGCATTGGCATAAGAATAGTTTAACCAAGCTTGAGTCACTTGACTGATCAAGCTGATTTGCGTTGCATCACGTGAGCTCTGCGTTGCAAGATAGCTATCCAAAGCTGCATCTTTCAAGCTACGTACACGACCCCAGAAATCCAACTCATATGCAGTAAGGCCTAAGCCGACTTGATAAGTTGAATATGGATTATTTGGGTTCACATTTGGAGAAACTTGACGAACCGCACTGCCACTTGCACCAATCGTTGGTAATTGGTTGTTTTCCGAAATTTGGTATTGCTGTTGCGCTTTTTGAATATTCAAAGCCGCAGTACGTAAATCACGGTTATTGGCAAGCGCCAGATCAATCACTTGCAGTAAACGTTGATCAGCAAAGAAATCTTTGTAACCTTGTTCTGCGATTGATGTTCCAGAAGCATTGCCATAAGACGCGTAGCTATCAGGAATATCTGAGCTTACAACAGGCTCTGGCCCGCGCATGCTTTGGCAGGCAGCCAAAGACAGCGCGAGTGCAGAGATTGCAATGCCACGACTGGAAATAGACCATACAGTTTGCATCACGATCAATGCTCCTGAGTATTTAAAGTTTTAGGTTTGTACTTAAAGATACTACGAATCCACACGAAGAATACAGGGATGAAGAAAATACCTAAAAGTGTTGAAGAAATTACACCACCTAGTACACCATAACCGACCGAGTGTTGGCTACCTGCGCCAGCACCGCTTGCAAGCGCAAGTGGTAAAACACCGAAACCGAATGCAAGTGTGGTCATGATGATCGGACGTAGACGCATTTTCGCAGCATGTAAGGTTGCTTCAAATAGTTCTTCGCCTTGCTCCTGTAATTCTTTTGCGAATTCGACGATCAAGATCGCATTCTTCGCAGATAGACCAATTACGGCAACAATCGCAACCTGGAAGTAAATGTTAAAGGATAAGTTTGGATCACCTTTAATCATCATGCCTAACCATGTTAATGTAAATGCACCGACGATACCTAAAGGTACAACCAGTAATACAGAAACGGGGACTGACCAGCTTTCATAGAGTGCTGCAAGGCACAAGAACACGATTAAGAGTGAAAGAACCAATAATGGCGCTGTTTGGCTACCAGAATCACGCTCTTCTAAAGATAAACCTGTCCATTCATAGTCGAAACCTGATAAGCCCATTGAGGGTAATTTACCAATAATTTGTTCCATCGCCAACATTGCATCACCCGAGCTGACACCTGGTGCTGGAGTACCTTGGATGTTGACAGATGATACGCCGTTATAACGTTCTAGACGAGGTGAACCATAAGTCCATTCACCCTTGGCAAAGCCAGAGAAGGGAACCATTTCGCCTTTGTTGTTACGAACATACCACTTGTTCAAGTCTTCAGGCATCATGCGGGTATCCGCCTCACCTTGGACATAAACTTTTTTCACACGACCACGGTCAACGAAGTCATTGATATATGAGCCACCCCAAGCCATGCTCATGGTGTTGTTAATATCTGCAATACTGACACCCATTGCACCTGCTTGCGCTTGATCAATGGTGATCTGGTACTGTGGTGTATCTTCTTGACCATTTGGACGTACACCCGCAAGACGTTTGTCCTGAGATGCCATACCCAATACTGCATTACGTGCAGCAATCAGTTTTTCATGCCCTTGACCGCTAACATCCTTCAACTGGATATCAAAACCTGAAGCCACACCCAATTCAGGCATTGCAGGTAATTGTAAAGGCATGATGTAAGACGCATCTTTTACAATCATATTCAATGCCATACCACGTTGAATGATGGCACCGATCTGTGATTCAGGTGAAGTACGCTCACTCCAGTCTTTCAATTTAATAAAGGCAAGACCCGCGTTTTGACCTACCCCTGTGAATGAGAAGCCAGCAACTGTAAAGATTGACTCTACATTTTCTTTTTCCTTATTCAAGAAATAGCCAGTCATAGTATCAATGACTTTATCGGTTCGTTCCAAGCTGGCGCTCGGCGGTAATTGAACCAATGTCATCACTACACCTTGGTCTTCTTCTGGCAAGAACGAAGATGGCAACATCTTGTAGATGCCAACCAAGCCTGCAATCACAATTGCATAAAGTAAAAGAGAGAATAACTTGTGGTGGGTCATACGATTGACGCCGCCTTGGTATTTCTCTGAAAGTTTTTCAAAACTACGGTTAAACCAACGGAAGAAACGCGCAAAAATGTTGTTGCTTTCTTGCTTGTTTGGATCGTGTTGTTTTAACAAGGTTGCACACAGGGCAGGGGTAAAGGTTAATGCTACGATCAAAGACAGGATCATCGCAGTAACCAGCGTGATCGAGAATTGACGGTAAATGACCCCAGTGGTTCCACTAAAGAATGCCATCGGTACGAATACCGCGGTTAACACACTGGTAATCCCGACTAAGGCACCCGAAATCTGACTCATTGACTTTTCAGTCGCAGGCACAGGTTCCAGATGTTCTTCCTGCATCACCCGTTCAACGTTTTCGACCACAACGATGGCATCATCCACCAAGAGACCGATGGCAAGTACCATTGCGAACATGGTGAGGGTGTTGATTGAGAAGCCGAAGATATTGATCACGGCAAATGTACCGAGTACCACCACAGGTACAGCCAATGTTGGAATAATCGTTGCGCGCCAGTTCTGTAAGAACAAGAACATCACGATAAATACTAATACGACTGCTTCAATGAGCGTATGGACAACACTTTCAATTGATAGACGAATAAATGGCGTCGTGTCATACGCAAGCTTGTCTTTTAAACCGCTTGGATAGTTATGACGTAACTCAGATAAACGCTTTTCAACTGCGGCAGCGGTATCCAGTGCATTGGCACCTGTTGCCAGTTTGATTGCAACACCACCTGCAGGACTACCATTAAATTTCGAGTCGAATTGGTAGTTATCAGAACCCAATTCCACACGTGCAACATCACCTAAACGAACTTGAGCACCACCTGACGTATTTTTCAGGAAGATGTTTTTAAACTGTTCAGGTGTTTGCAACATGGTTTGTGCATTCACGGTTGCGTTGAGTACTTGACCTGCCGTTGACGGTGCACCACCGAGCTGACCAACCGCCACTTGCGAGTTTTGGGCACGAATGGCTGTTGCAACATCATTTGGCGTCAAGTTAAAGCTGGTGAGTTTTGCTGGATCTAACCAGATACGCATTGCATATGAACCACCAAACACTTGGAGTTCACCTACACCTGCAACACGACTGAGTGGCTCAGAAATATTTGAGTTCACGTAGTCTTTAATGTCAGAGGCAGATAGGCTGTTGTCTGGAGAGTAGAATGCAATAACCTGTAAGAAACTTGCGCCAGACTTGGTTACCTTGACCCCTTGACGTTGCACGTCAGCAGGTAAAAGTGCTGTTGCTGATTGCAGTTTGTTTTGAACCTGAACTTGGGCGATATCTGGATCAACACCTTGTTCGAAGTTTAGGTTAATCGATGCTTGACCATTACCTGCACTGTTTGAAGAAATATAACGTAAACCATCCAAACCATTCATTTGTTGTTCAATGATCTGGGTAACGGTATTTTCAACAGTTTGAGCAGATGCCCCAGGGTAAGTTGCAGAGATTGTTACCGTGGGGGGAGCAATTGTTGGATATTGTGCAACAGGCATTTTTGTCAGCGTGATAATACCCGCCAACATAATGACCAGTGCAATCACCCAAGCAAAGATTGGGCGATGGATAAAAAATTGAGCCATGCAATCTACCCCTTAAGCTTCTGCAGTTGCTTTTTGTTCAGCTTTTGGTGAATTGGCTTTTTGTTGTTCAGCTGCTTTTGGCGCTGTATTTTGACCTTCAGCTGCTTTTGGTTGATAAGGTTTGGCAGACACTTCTTGTCCTTCTTTCACCTTGGCTACACCATCAACAACAACTTTATCACCAGCTTGTAATCCATTAGTTACAATCCAGTCCTGACCTTTTACACCTACGGTTGTAATTGGACGAGTCTCAATTGTGCCTTTGGCATTGACCACTAAAGCAACGGCTTGACCTGTCGGTAAACGAGATACAGCTGCTTGTGGAATTAGGTATGCGTTTGGCAAAACGCCTTGTGAGATTTTAGCCGTTGCATACATCCCTGGTAAGAGCAAGTGGTTTGGATTGGAGAACACTGCCCGTAATGTCACCGTACCTGTATCTGGGTTTACACTGGCGTCAGAGAAAGCCAATTGACCTTCAACTGGGTATTCTGAACCATCTTCAAGCGTGATCTTGACACGGGTATTGTTGCTGTTGTTTAAACTGCCTTTGCTTAACTGTTGGCGTAGACGCAGTAATTCAGCACTCGATTGATTGATATCAACATAGATTGGATCAAGTTGTTGAATTGTCACCAAAGGATCTGCTTGATTTGCAGTGACCAATGCACCTGGCGTCACCGAAGAACGGCTAGACTGGCCTGAGATAGGCGCGCGAACTGTTGAGTAACCTAAAGTAATTTCTGCATTTTTCAATGCTGCTTCAGATGCTGCAACATCAGCTTCAGCCAATTTCACTTGCGCATTGATATCATCATATTCCTGTTTAGAAACCGCATTGGTTCCAACCAGTTGACGATAACGACCTTCTTTCACGCGTAAGGCATTTAAGTTTGCTTGTTGACGCAATAAGGTTGCACGAGCATTGTCTGCTGTGGCACGGTTGGTATTGGCATCAATTTGATAAAGTGCTTGACCTGCTTGAACGTAGCTACCCTCAGCAAATAATCGTTTTAAGATCACGCCACCAGTTTGTGGACGAACTTCCGAAACTTGGTATGCTGAGGTTCGCCCTGACAGTTCGACGTTTTGTTCAACACTTTGTGGTTGAGCGACAATGACACCCACTTCTGGAGGCGGCATCTTTTGGGCAGCAGCAGCTTGCTGTGCATTTTTAGGGTCTTTGCTACAACCAACAAGCGCAATGCTTGTTGCTAATGCGCAAGCAGTTAGGGCAGGAGCCCAAAGCTTAGCCGACATCATTATTCCACCTCAATTTAGATTTTTTATCTAAAAACAAATTGTTGCTGAAAGTGCTTTGATACAGCCAAAACCAAAGCAACGAAGTCCAAATCAACCCAATTCCCCAACCGGCAAGTACGTCAGTTGGGTAGTGAACCCCAGCGTAAACTCTAGATATCCCCATGAAGATAAACCATAAAGTAGATACTAAAATGACACTGTTGCGATGTTTATATTGTTGACACAACAATATGGCTAAACTCGCAAGGGTTGCAGCATAAAGGCTATGGGCACTTGGGAAGGATGCGCCATAACTTTGAACCAAGTGATAAAACTCCATTGGTCTTGGCCGATCAATACTCCATTTCAGAACCCAACCAATCGCAATACTGCCAGTCACACTAAAAGAGATAAATATCAAATTTTTATAATTTTTAATCCAAGTTTGGTAAAGACACAAAAATGTGGTTAAAAATAGTAAAAAAGGCATCCCACCGAGTCTGGAAAGCAGAATTGTTACATGATTAAGAGTAAATGAACGGTGCTCAAAAAAAGCTTGAACACTCAAAAGATCTAAAGTTGATGCGTTGGGATTGATTAATCCAATCACACCAAGTCCTAAAAAAAAGCAACCAATACAAAGCAATAGGTAAGGCATCCGCTACTCATTTTTTGCTTAACCGATGTTTAGGGGGTGTTGAGTGTTTGAAAGTGTACTCGCGAGTACACTTTTGGTCAAGTCTTGAAATTTTATGATAATTTCATTTCTATGTTTTTTTAAGATGTAGTAAAAAAACATAACAAAATTTGATGTATATCTCATTTTTACTTTGATCTTTTCATCTGTTAAAAGAGGTTCTACTTATCATAAATGCTCTAGTTAATATTGTAGAGGATCTTCTAAAAGTGTAATTCAACCCAATTAGAACATATAGATTTATATCGACTTTTAGGCTTCAAGTACAGCATTTAGAAATGAAGTACTAATTATCTGTTAACAGTGTCAGGTTACTAACCAAGCGGGGAAATGAGCTGGTATAACTTAAATCTTTCCATTTCTTTTGAGAGACGTAGGCGTTGAGGTCATAGTCTCTCCTGATCAAAGGCGATACCGTGACAGAGCAGAGGTCTATTGATTAATAGATGTAGGGAATACCAACCCATTTAAACTATTTTTGGTTGGCTGATTATACGCAAAAATAGTTCAAAGGTTAGACTTTTACTTTGAGGTCTTTGTCTGTAAAAGCTTAGTGGGGTGTTGGACTATTTTTACTTTGCTCTTCAACCTCGACGGGTTGCTTTGGAGGCCAGAAAAAATCACTTGGTCGAGTCAGAAAGTGGGTGGTTACTAATTTTGCTAAGGGCTTCCATTGTGCAAAACGCACACGTCGTGCACGAAGTGCAACAATAATGGTCAAGGTAAAGCTAACAAATAAGTTGGTTAAACCAATCAGCATCACACCAAGAAATGAGACTAAAATCAAACCAATGTCAGGACTGCCAATGGTCATTAAACCTTGAATAAAGTTTGCTGAAGCAAAGGCGATGTGACGAATATCTAAAGGCAAGCCTAAAATAAATCCAATGGTTCCCATGCTGCCAAGCATAATCCCGAACAGAAAGTTACCAGCCAATGCCCCGAGATTGGTTTCGATATAATTGGCAAACTTGTCTAAGCGTTTTTGCCCCATCCAGCGTTTTAGGCTTCGATGCTGTTTTAAACGAGGACCGACTTTACGGTAGACTGCCAAGTTATCGAAATAACCTGCAATTAGACCAGAGAAGAATAAGCACACACCCGCAATTGCCGCATGTGGAACAGCTAAAGAGGTGAATGGATTCAGGCTGTGTAAGAGTGTGGCCGATTTGGCATGATTGAGTAAAGGTTCGCCCAAATTGTATTGCCATAAATAGGTAATTAATGCTGCAGTTGGTATGGCAATCGAGATATTGCCTAAAATGGCGATAAACTGGGTTCGGATAATATTAATGATCAATGCGGCCAGTTCTGCAATCTGTGCGGTTTTGCTGCCTTTTTGTTGCTGTACGGTTGAAGCCAGAGCAGCTGCAGTCATGGCTGGCTGCTTGGTGGCAACGGTAAAGTGCAACACATGAATCAGCATAAAACCAAGCGCATAGTTCATGCTGTATAAAAAAGCATGACCAAACGGCGCCAGTACCAAACGGGCTGTTAAAATCTTGAGTGTTGCCATGGTGGCAATAATCGCACCAGCACCAGCCGCTGCTTTATACATGCCAAAGAAGCCGGCTTTGTCTGTACTTACGTAATGTTCACCTGTTTTACTGGCATTTTCCGTCACCTGTAAGGCAATTAACTCACTGGTTGAGGTGAGTAAATGACGGACACTTTTCTCATTATAATGCGCTTTGGTTAAGTCAGTGATTAACTCACCTAATGCCGTGTATCGAGCGTCATTCTTGCTGGCCAGTAAGGTCAGTAACAGTTCGATACGGTCAATGGCTTGCTCTAGTAGCGACAATAAATAGGTCAGACTGATACTGACACCAATCCGTTTAGTGGCACGGCGAATTTTCAGTACGACTTCACGACATTGATCCAGCATTACAAAGGCTTGAGAGGCATCTGGTGGCGGTAAAACTGCAACCGCATCTTGGTCATCAATCTGTTTTTTATATTTTTCAATGAACTCTACAATTTCTCGGTTTTGTACCAGAAAAGGAGATTCATATTCCGTAATATCGGGTTGTGCATTGATAAATTCAGGATATAAGCCGATCCCACTGATCCGATAAGATAGTACCGTAATGGCTTTAATGAGCTCATTCTTTGAAATCTGTTTTTCAGTAGTATTGCTTTGACTTTCACCTAACAGGTTAAAGAGCGTAATCCAGTCCTGGTTGTCAATCAGATCGAGCCATTCACTGTCATTTTCCTGATGAAAGACTTTCCCAATCAAGGTTTTGAGTTGTTGGCCATCTTCGACTAAAGGAAGGAAATGTGCGCCTAAACGTTGTCCTAACTGATTCCAGAAGCCATCCAGCGAGAGAATGCCGCTATCGGCATATAAACTAATCTGTTTATATTGGCTGATCAGTTTCAGTAAAAAATTCTGTACGAGAATTGCTGATGTTGGTGTCAGCAATAATATTTTGATCAACGCATGAATACGTTGTTTGACTTCATCTGCATCATTGGAATTTTTTGGGCGTATCCGATTGACCAGTTCAATCAGCAGTTGTTCATCAAGAACAGCTTGAGGTTGATCAAGCTGTTCCTGCATTTTTAAAAAAAGATCAGATACAGTTAATTGCATAGATAGTCAGAAAATTATTGTAGTCGATGTAAAGCCATTAAAGTCAAATTGATCAGTGCTTGGCGATATTCATTATCTGGTAGCGCTTTTAACGCCTCTAAAGCGGCATCCGTTTCTTGTTGTGCACGTTTTTGACAGTAATCTAGGCCACCTGAGTGATGAACAATTTCAATCACTTTATCTAAATGCTCCACACCACCCGTTGCAATACTACGACGAATGATCTCGTGATCATCACCAGTTGAATGAGCTAATGCTGAAATTAACGGTAAAGTCGGTTTGCCTTCCATTAAATCATCACCAATATTTTTACCTAATGTTTCTGCATCAGAGGTGTAATCTAAAATATCGTCAATAATTTGAAAGGCATTACCAAAATGACCTGCGAAGCGACGCAAAGGTTCACGATATTCTTCCGTCCCTGCCAAAATGGCTGCGCCTTCGGTGGCGAGCTCAAATAGACGGGAGGTTTTACCGTGGATAATTCTTAAATAGGTTTCTTCAGTGGTTTCTGGCTGGTGCTGAGATTGCAGCTGTAATACTTCACCTTCTGCGATTTCACAGGTTCCTGTTGAAAAATCTTTTAATAAGGTCATATTATTTAAATCGACCAATAAATCAAAAGCTCTTGAAATCAGAAAGTCACCGACCAAAACAGCAGTCTGGTTGTTCCAGGTTGCGTTTGCAGTGGGGCGACCACGGCGTAGGCTCGATTCATCTACGACATCGTCATGCACCAAGGTCGCGGTATGTAGCATTTCAATCACGGCTGCCAAGTGTTGTGCTTGTTGCATATTGGCTAGACCGCAGGCACGCGCAGCGAGTAAGCACATGATCGGACGCATACGTTTACCGCCTGCTTCTACGACATGCTTGCTGACACTCATCACTAAACCGACTTTAGAGCTAATTCCTTCATTAATGAGGCGATCCATCGCAGCAAAATCTGTCGCAACAGGGGAGAGAATGTCTTGCTTAAAATCGATAACCATATGAAGAAAAACCTCGTATAGGTGGGTAATGTTGCCAAGTGTATCAATTAATCGGCCACTTAACAGTTATACAGACTGTGTAATCCGTCATTTAAGACACGATGGTGAGTTTTTTGGTCTTAATTTAGACAGAAAAGGGAGTTTCCCACCGAATGCCATCACTTTAATTATGGCGTTGTAAAAACACAGCTTGTTATAGTTGCAATTTGTTTTTTTAAATGTATTTCAAATTTTGATCAGAAGCAATCAAAACAGTTCGTCATCAATCTAATTGATTTTGCTCAAAAATTCAAACAAGTTAACGATATCCATATGTTTATGTAAAATCACTTGTTGTTTGATCAATTTTCACTTAAAATTTGTCCCCTTGTATAACCCCAGTGGCGTTCGTCTTAAGATCGGTATATCCCTTTATCGACACGACGACACGGGCAAGTTGGAGTACATTATGTACGCAGTAATCCAAAGCGGTGGTAAACAGCACCGTGTTGTTGAGGGTGAAACCCTTAAAGTAGAATTATTGAAAGCTGAAACTGGCGCGACTATTACGTTTGATGACGTATTAATGGTTGTTAACGGTGACAACATTCAAATCGGTGCTCCAGTTGTAGCTGGCGCAAAAGTAACTGCAGAAGTAGTTGGCCATGGTCGTCACGACAAAATCCGCATCATCAAAATGCGTCGTCGTAAACACTACCGTAAGCAACAAGGTCACCGTCAATGGTTTACCGAGTTGAAAATTACTGGTATCGCAGGCTAATACGAGGAGTAAATAGACATGGCAACTAAAAAAGCCGGTGGATCGACGAAGAACGGTCGTGATTCGAATCCTAAGATGTTAGGTGTTAAAGTTTACGGTGGTCAAACTGTAACTGCTGGTAACATCATCGTTCGTCAACGTGGTACAGAATTCCACGCTGGTGCAAATGTTGGTATGGGCCGTGACCATACTTTATTTGCTACTGCTGACGGCGTAGTAAAATTTGAAGTGAAAGGTCAATTTGGCCGTCGCTATGTAACTGTTGAAGCTTAAGTTTTAATAGTTCGAAAAAACCCGCTTTTAGCGGGTTTTTTTATATGTACTGGATTTTTGCAGTATGTATTGGTTTTAAGATTTTCCGAAAGCCCCGCTTTTTAAATCCTCATAGGCCTGTAAAATTTCCGCATAACTGTTCATCACAAAAAAGCCATGTCCATTGATCGGCTCCTGCAAGGGTGGTGCAGATAAAAATAACAGATCACTATCCTCTAATGCCGTAATTGAAACATCGGTATCAAAGCTCGACATTACCGCTAAGGCTTGTTCTTCCAAAATGTCTTCATGTTCAGTGAATTGAAGCTTACCTTTACGGAGATAAATTAAAGTGCTGTCGCCATGCTGGGCAGGAAGTATTAACGGATGCCCTTTATTTAAATGAACGTCTAAGACCTGCATCGGGCTAAATGTTTGTGCTATGCCCTGAATATTTTGAAACTGTCCCGCCACAATCCGCACATAGCCTGCATCTTGTTCGAGTGGTACTTTAGGGATGGTGTGATTCAATAAACTTTGATAACGCGGTGGAGACATCTTATCTTTTGCGGGAAGGTTGACCCATAATTGCAGCATTTCAAAGTATCCGCCCCGTTCACGAAAGGCAGGGCTAAAATGTTCTGTATGCTGAATGCCAGAGGCTGCAGTCATCCATTGCACATCACCTTGGCCGATGATTCCGCCTTGCCCGGTTGAGTCTTGGTGTTGTAGTTCGCCCGCAAACACAAATGTCACCGTTTCAAAACCACGGTGTGGATGTTCATTCACGCCTTTTTTACTGCTTTTTGGCGCCAAGCGCCCTGGCCCTAGGTGATCTAGCAATAAAAAGGGGGAGGTGGTATTGCCCAGCTCTTGATAAGAAAACACGGAAAGAGCTGGATAAAAATCACCAATCGCAAATCGAGTGTCATTGCGATGGATAAAGGCAAGACTTTTCATGAATGATACAGGTTAAAATCATTGGTTTTTAGCTTAGCAAATGTTGATGATTCGTCTAGATTCAAGCTGATCAATAATTTTCCCTGATCGGACATTGACGAATGCCACTGGTGAATGGTCGAAAAGTTAATTTTCGTTCTTACAATCTCTACATAAAGGCTGTAACTTCATACATAATGCAGAACTTTGCGACACGAATTACACAAAATCATTGCTTTTCTTCATTTTTTTAATGATCAAAAACAGTAAGATGTCGTCATACCAGTAGAAATCTGATAGAAGGTTGTTTTTATGAATTTCGTAAAAAAAATGGCTTATGCTGCAACGTTAAGTGCAATGACACTTGCTCCTGTTGTGAGTAGTCAGGTCTTCGCTGCACCAGTCGCTGCATCGGCCCAGCAAGCCACGACCAGTTTGGTTCAACAGCTATCTGGCTTGCAACGATTCACCGCAGATTTTGAACAAACCACAAAAGTGGCAACCAGTAATAAAGCAGTACAAAAAAAGGGTTTAACTGCTCAACATATGAATCAGGCTTTTAAGGGGACGATGAAAGTTGAACGTCCCGGGAAGTTCTATTGGGAGACCACGAGTCCGGCAAAACAAACGATCGTGACTACAGGTAAAGTGGTGTGGATTTATGATCCAGACTTACAGCAAGCGGTACGTCAAAGTCTGGATGACCAAATTGCCAATACGCCTGCCTTGTTGTTGTCAGGTAATACCAATCAGATCATGCAAACATATCGTGTGACTCAGCCTGACCGCACCAAGTTGTATTACACCTTGTATCCAAAACAGGAAGATGGGGCTTTCCAAAGTCTGACCATTAGTTTTGGAGCGAATAAAGCGCCAAACTTGATGGTATTACAGGACTCTTTAGGTCAGACCACTTATGTGCGTTTTAGCAACCTGAAAGTGAATCAGCCGATTCCAGCTTCGGTGTTTAATTTTACCCCACCTAAAGGCACCGATATTATTGATCAGTAATCGATTGCCTCCTCTAAAAAGCCGCAACTGTTGCGGCTTTTTTTCTGGGCGAATTCTGGATACATTTTTTAATTTCATCTCTGGGCAAGGCTTTGTATAGTGAAGAAAAACATCAGAGACTTGCATGACGATGAAGACTTCACAATTATCAAAAATGATTCCACTGCTCCCAATTCTGACAGTTGTTGCACTTGCGGGTTGCCAACCCAAAAAGGACAGTTCAGCGACAACGGAAAAAGTGGATATTCCATTGATTCATGCAAAAGTCGTGGCGGTTAAACTGCCAAAACAAAAAGTGTGTCTAGAGGATGGCTGCACTACTTATGATTTACAAACAGTTGAAACTAATCAGAAATGGATTGATGACTATTTCGTAAACCGAATGAAAAAGGCCGAGCCAAATGCATTTTCCAATATTGCGGATCAAAAAGTAAAAGTTCCAGCGGATGAGCCATCGCAAAGTGAAAGCAGTACTTATGTGCGTTTTATTGGGCAAAATTATAATCTAGCGACTTTTGCGATCCAGACTTATTCCTACTCTGCGGGGGCGGCACATGGTATGTCACATCAAGAATTTGTGAATTTTGATTTGAGCAATAAAAAACATATCACGGTCAGTGAATTGCTCAAGCCTGATATGAATACCAAACTGCGTGATGAACTGTATGCATCCAATCAAAACTGGCTCGAAGACCATAGCATCAAGAAAGAGCAACTCCAGGTCAGCGATAACTATTATTATGGTGTGAATGGTATCGTATTTGTTTATCCGCTGTATGAACTGGCGTCCTATGCTGAAGGCATGAGTGAATTGACGTTGCCATATTATGCTGCCAAACAGTTTGTGAAGGCGGAATATTTACCGAGCCTGCCTAAAGATCCAAACTAGTTCTTCTCCAGCATCTACATCTCAGGTGTAGATGCTGAGACTTTGTTGCCAATCGCTGTATTTTTTTAGGTTAAAGCCTTACACTATAGCCAGTTTTTTTCTCTATTCATGATTGATTATGATCGACCCAAAATTACTTAGAAATAATATCGAAGCGGTCAACGCTGCTTTGGCAAAACGTGGTATTCAGCTAAATGTGCAAGAGTGGGCTGATTTAGAAGCTCGCCGTAAAGATTTGCAATCCAAAGCTGAAAACTTGCAAGCTGAGCGTAATGCGGGTGCCAAGCAAGTCGGTCAAATCAAAAAGTCGGGTGGAGACGCTTCTGAAATCATGGCGCGTATGGCAGCCATTGGTGATGAGATTAAAGCTGCGGAAGTGGCTTTAGCTGAGTTGCAAGCCGAGCTTGAGCAAAAATCATTGGCGATTCCAAACTTGCCTGATGAATCTGTTCCCTTTGGTAAAGATGAAAGCGATAACCTTGAAATCTTAAAATGGGGCACACCACGTCAATTTGATTTCGAGATTAAAGATCATACCGACCTTGGTGAAATGATGGGTGGTCTGGAATTTGAAACTGCGACCAAATTAACAGGCTCACGTTTCAGTGTTTTGAAAGGTCCTTTGGCGCGTTTACAACGTGCTTTGGCTCAGTTCATGCTGGATACACATACGCTTAAAAATGGCTATACCGAAGCTTATGTCCCATATTTGGTCAATGCAGACAGCTTACGTGGTACAGGTCAACTGCCTAAGTTTGAAGAAGATTTATTCAAGCTACAAGGTGAAAAAGAGTATTACCTGATTCCAACGGCTGAAGTGCCAGTAACCAACTTCGTTCGTGACGAAATTATTGATGCTGATCGTTTACCACTGAAATATTCTGCACATACCCCATGTTTCCGTAGCGAAGCAGGTTCTTATGGTCGTGATACCCGTGGTTTGATTCGCCAACACCAATTCGACAAGGTCGAAATGGTGCAAATCGTGAAACCAGAGCACTCTATGCAGGCACTTGAAGAATTGACTGCACACGCAGAGGGTATTTTGCAGGCATTGGGCTTACCGTACCGTAAGATTTTGCTCTGTGGTGGTGACATGGGCTTTGGCGCAGTTAAAACCTATGACCTAGAAGTCTGGGTACCAAGCCAAGATACCTATCGTGAAATTTCAAGCTGCTCAAATATGGGCGATTTCCAAGCACGCCGTATGAAAGCACGCTACCGTGTCGATCAGAAGAAGATCGAATTGGTGCATACCTTGAATGGTTCAGGTTTAGCGGTGGGTCGTACCTTGCTTGCGGTGATGGAAAACTATCAACGTGCTGATGGTTCAATCGAGATTCCAGAAGTTTTACGTCCATATATGGGCGGTGTTAGCTATATCGACTAAACTTTGCATCGAATGTGTGTGCATCGTTTTTGCTTGAGCTCAGTCAGATTGAAAATATAGAGGCGTGATGTGGAAATTTTCCCAATCTCTTTAAAGTTGCAGCAGCAACGTGGTCTGATTGTGGGTGGTGGGCATATTGCCTACCGCAAAGCAAGCCTGCTCGTCAAAGCTGGTGCAATCGTCGATGTGATTGCACCAGACATCCTTCCTGAATTACGCCAACTGGTTGAGCAATCGACAGGGCAATATATTCAAGCGCCTTTTTCTGAAAATGTTTTGTCAATGCCTTATCGCTTGGTGATTGCTGCGACAGATCAGCCCGAAGTCAATAAAAGTGTATTTGAACAGTGTGAACAGCGTCATCTGCTGGTGAATAGTGTTGATGATATTCCGCATTGTCGCTTTATGGTGCCTGCGATTATTGATCGCTCGCCCTTGGTAATCTCGGTGGCTTCCAATGGCGCATCACCCGTGTTATCCAGACAGCTACGTACTCAGATCGAAACCATTGTGCCGCATGGTATGGGCAAATTGGCTGAATTTTCAGGCCAGTGGCGTAAGCAAGTCAAAGCCAAAATTGCCAATCCAGACGAACGCCGTGTCTTCTGGGAAAACCTGTATGCCAGCCCGCTGAAAGAACAGGTTTTCAATGATAATATCGATGTAGCCAATGATCTGATTGAGCAGGCTTTAACAGAATGGACTGCGCCGAAAGGTGAGGTGTATCTGGTGGGAGCAGGGCCGGGTGATCCAGAACTGCTGACTTTAAAAGCCTTACGTTTGATGCAACAAGCCGATGTGGTGATTTATGACCGTTTGGTGTCAGCACCGATTCTAGATTTGTGTCGCCGTGATGCTGAAAAGATTTATGTGGGTAAAGCACGTTCTAATCATTCTGTTCCACAAGATGGTATCAACGCCTTATTGGTAGATTATGCGCAACAAGGTAAACGTGTATGCCGCTTAAAAGGTGGTGATCCTTTTATCTTTGGGCGTGGTGGAGAGGAAATTCAAGAGTTGGTGGAAGCCAATGTGACGTTCCAAGTTGTGCCGGGGATTACCGCAGCTTCAGGTTGTTCGGCTTATGCGGGTATTCCACTAACGCATCGTGATTATGCGCAAAGTGTGCGTTTCCTGACAGGGCATTTAAAAGAAGGCTCACCTGAGTTACCTTGGAATGAACTGGTTTACGAAAACCAAACTTTAGTCCTTTATATGGGACTGGTCGGTTTGGAACGTATTTGTGAGCAATTGATAGCCCATGGCCAGCGTCCAAGCATGCCTGTGGCCTTAATTTCCAAAGGTACTACCCCTGAGCAAAAAGTGGTGGTAGGTACATTGGCAGACATCGCAACCAAAGTATCTGAACATCAGATCGTGGCGCCGACTTTAACCATTATTGGTGAAGTGGTGAGTCTACGTGAACAGTTAAAATGGCAATCCCTCCCAACCTCCCTTTAAAAAAGGGAGGAGTCCCCCTCTTTTTTAAAGAGGGGCTAGGGGAGATTTTAAAGTAGAGAAAATTTGTGATTCATGTCGTTCTATATGAGCCTGAGATTCCAGCGAATACAGGTAATATCATTCGTTTATGTGCCAATACAGGTGCGCAGCTACATTTAGTCAAACCATTGGGTTTTGAGCTGGATGATAAGAAGTTGAAGCGTGCAGGTCTGGATTACCACGAGTGGGCGAGAATGCAAATCTGGGACAATATCGAACTTTGTCTTGCCGACTTAAAAACCAAAGGCGTTGAGCATGTCTTTCCGCTTACCACCAAAGGGACAGCGACACCGCATACGGTTAATCTGAATCGCCCAGTTGCTTTGTTGATGGGGCCTGAAACCCGTGGTCTGCCAGAGCAGGTGCGTTTGATGTTCCCGCAAGAGCAATGGATTCGTTTGCCGATGGCGGAAAATTCAAGAAGCTTAAACCTTTCGAATGCAACTGCCGTGATTGTCTATGAGGCGTGGCGACAACAAGGTTTTAAACAACTCTAGTTTCGCAGCTTAGAGATCACCATACGGGCTGGCCACAACCAACGTATAACCATTCAGATCTTTAAAACAAATCTCTCGGTGATGTGCATTGGGATTGTATTTGGGGCCTTCTAAAATTTCGACTTGATGGGTTTGTAAATTCTCTACAATCTCATCAAATTGAGTACTTTCAAACCAAAGTAAAACGCCGTTACCAACTACCCGTTTCGGGTCTCCGATATGTGAGTGGTCATGGGCTTGCCATTGATGCAATTGCAGCACCATGCACTGCTCAAACAGCAATTGTTCATATTCTCTGCCACCATGTCCGCTCTTTAAACCCAGTACCGTTTGATACCACAGGCTGGTTTTCTCGACATCGGCCACCGCAATCAAAGGCTGTGGGTACATATGCATCTCACGAAATTATTCGAATTGTTGTTGCTGTATCGTATCAAAACGTTGTTGAGCGTATATTACTTGTTCGATGTTACTTTCAGCCCAATCTTTGAGTTGGTACGCCATTTCTGCAACTTCCAGACCGAGTGGGGTGAGTGAATAATCGACTCGAATCGGTGCCGTATCTTGTACTTGTCTTTGAATAAAGCCATCACGTTCCAGCATTTTTAGTTTCTGTGACAATACTTTAGGTGAGATGCCTTGAATGCTCTTTTTGAGTAAATTGAAATGTTGGGTATCTCGGGCGAGTGTATTGATAATCAATAAAACCCATTTGTCTGCAATTTTTTCAAAAAATAAACGAGCAGGACAATGTTGTTGATAAATATCATATTTTAATGCCTGATTCATGGCGACAACCCTCATTTCTACAATATGATGCCCGTAGTTACCAATAGGTAACTAATTGACACCTAGTTTCTAAAATATATCATTAAATCGAACTTTTGAAAAATTTTGGATAATCCCATGACAAAAATTGCAGTTGTATATTTCTCTGGCTATGGCCATACCAAAGTGGTTGCTGAAACTTTTGCAGGTGCAATTGATGCAGCTTTGATTGAAATTGATCAGAATGGTGAGATCACAGAGCAAGACTGGCAGACTTTGAATGATGCACAGGGTATTGTTTTTGGCGCACCGACGTATATGGCGGCAACCCCTTGGCAATTTAAGAAATTTGCTGATGCTTCTTCAAAAATCTGGTTTACCCGTGGTTGGCAAGATAAAGTCTTTGCAGGTTTTACAAACAGCGCGAGTTTGAATGGTGATAAGCAAGTGACTTTGATTCAATTGCAAACCTTGGCCTCTCAGCATGGCGGTATTTGGGTGAGTTTGGGGTTATTACCAGCCAATACCAAAGATGCAAAACGTGAAGATGTAAACAACTTAGGTGGCTCGGTTGGATTGCTGGTTCAGTCACCATCGGATGCGAGTACCGATGAGATTCCGACAGGGGACTTGGAAACAGCGAAACTTTATGCAAAACGTGTGAAGTCGATTGTTGAAAAATTGCATGGTTGATTTTTATCTCAACAAACAAGCCCTTTGCATCTAGATGATGCAAAGGGCAATCTGGTTATTTAGGATGGAAACTTTTCGCTGTTACGATATCGTTATCTGTATTAATTAAAGCAAAGTTGGTTTTTGTAATTTGTCCCCATGAATAACTTCGGGTGATTACGTTAGCTGAAACTTGTATCATGCTATTCATTGCGCCAGCACAAGTAAAATAAGATGTAGCCTGACTTATAGATTGACCAATTTGTACTTGATTGAACTGTTGCTGAGTAGGTTCGCAGTTGAAACGCTGTGTTGAGTTATTATAGGATTTAGTAGAAAGACTACCATTATCAAAGCTAAATAGTGTGAATTGTGACCCAACACGCCCCCAATTATAGGTAAGCTTAGACTCACTATTACTCACAGCCACAGCGCCTTGTAAAACGCCTTCGCAGCCCAATTGGCTTCTTGCTGTATTGTAATCGGAACCTAGATTCACGTTCATCCATTGTTCTGTTGTCGGTGTACAACTTGAGACACTACCAGATTTAGGAGTAAATGATTTGGTTGTGACTTGTCCATTACTGAAACCAAGTTGAACATAGTTCTGGTTGATTAAATTACCCCAGTGATAGGTGAGTTTTGGTGTGCTACCGACATCCGTAATATTCAGTAAAATCCCCTCACAGCCAATTTTAGTCATTGCTGTTTGATAGTTGTCACCGATGCGGATATTGCTCCATGCAGATTGGTTTGGTTCACAGCTAGAGTTTTGATTTGAGCTGTTATAAGAAAGTCCTGTTAATCGATTATTGTCAAAATTTAACACGAGAAATTGTTTGCTTGCAGTTCCCCAGTTATAGCTTGTTTGTATTGTATTATCTGAAACTGAAAGACTATTGCCTGTTTGACCTTTACAGCCAATAATTTGTTCTACTTCACCACGATTTAAACCGGTTTTTATTTGATTGAGAGCAGCACCTGTTGGGAAGCAGCTAGATTCTGGTTGTCGTTCTGGTACAAAGGTTTTACCTGTTATCCGATTATTCTGAAAATTTGCTGAAACACTATTAGTTTTAGTCAGTTCACCCCATAAATAGTTACTTTGGGTGACTCCATTTGCGACAACAGTATCGGATTTCCATACTCCATTACATCCTAGCTTAGTATTGCTTTGAGCCAGACTATCTCCCATTTTTAGTTGTAACCATTGATCATAAGTTAATGCACAATTTGTTGGCGTTGGCGTTGGCGTTGGCGTTGGCGTTGGCGTTGGCGTTGGCGTTGGCGTTGGCGTTGGCGTTGGCGTTGGCGTT